>CAYMSY010000319.1:0-4088 GCA_964393195.1 uncultured Alcaligenaceae bacterium
GCGCGATACAGTCGCTGCGCGCTCAGGTTGTCGCTGAGTACGTGCAGAAATGACGTTTCGCCACGCAGCATGGCGCGACGGATGAGTTTGAGCATCAGCCGACCCGCCATCCCCTGGCGCCGAAAATCTGGATGTGTGCAGACGTTGCTGATCTCGCGCGCCGTGCCCGCATGCAGGCGTTCGCCCGCCATTGCGACCAGTCGTCCATCGACAAAATAACCAAAGTAGTCACCGAGTTCAACCGTCCGCAGGCCGAACGGGCTTGGCGGTATGTGTCGCAGCAGCTCAATGATGTCGTCGGTATGCTGTGACCCGAGCAGCACTGCGTCCGGGGCTTCGTCAACCGGCATCTCGCCATCCCAGCGCATGCGCAGCAACGCCACCTCACCATCGACACGCCAACCGGCGGGAAGCGCGCCGGTGAGTCCAAGCGTGTACAACGGTTCGCCTGGCTCGCACAGCGGCGCGAGCGACGCCAGATCGGGTTGTAGCGGGTTGGAGAACGCAACGAGCGCCGGGAAGCCCGGCGCATAGCGTCGCGCACCACCACTACCGAGCGCATGCTGGGCCTGTGCCCCTGAAAGCGCGTGCCAGGAGACGTTGTCGGGAAGATGTGTCATCGGGCAGCGCAATCACGCAATGGAGCCTGGAACTGAGTGTAGCGGCGCATTGTGTTGAATCGTCTGTCGCCGTTCTGTCCGTGTAGGTTTGACGGGAGTGTTGGGACCAGTGCCTTCGACGCGACTGCGGAAGCGCTTCGTAAGCACAAGACAAGTCGACGACTCCCGTGTAGCAGCCGATTGAATTGCAGTCCTAGGGCATCAGCGACTGCAGATAGCTCTGGATATCCGGTGCCAGCTTGCGGGTTCCGAGTTGCAAGTCCACTGCCCCTGAAATCAGCGCGTCGTTGGTTAGGCCAAGCAGGTAGCGAATGATCAGCAGCCCGTCGGTCAGCGCGTCCACGTTGTTGTTGCCATCGATATCGAGTAGCGGCCGGATGGCATCGAGATAATTTTTGATCGCTACCGGGTCTGTGCGGGCTGCAGTACCACCGAGCGCCCCGGCAACCAGCGAGTTGCCGGTTAAGCCAAAGAGGTAACGGGAAATCAATAGGCCGTCAGTGGGCGCGTCGTACTTCGTTTGCGTGTTGCTCGCGTCGATGTCAAGGGATGCGGCGTTCACATTCTGGGTGAGGGTTGACGAGGTGCTACCACCGTTCCCACCGTCGCCGGAGTACACAGCGCTGATGCCATGAGGGCCGACGGTAAGGGTGCTGATGGAGCACTGCGCTTGGCCCGCCGTCACCGTGACGGCCACGCAGCCCGACAACGGTGTCGTACCTTCCTGGAACAGCACGTTACCGGTCGCCGTGTTGGGAGTGACGCTGGCGGTGAAGGTGACGTTTTGTCCGGTCACGCTTGGATTGACGCTGGACGCGAGCGCGGTCGTGCTGATACTCACGCCCACGGCAGCATAGTCAAGGTAAGGTTCCGAGAGCCCCTGGTCAATCAGCCACGGCGACGGGAAGACAAAGCCGACGAACGAGGCCTGTTGCTTCATCTGCACCGCCGTCAGCCCGGTGGCGCCGGCGGTAAAGCCAGTGCCGATACCTGCGTATGCGGTCGTGCCCGTGTTCCAGTAGTTGTTCGCGTTGGAGCCCCCCTGGTTGTCCCCGACGAGGCCGCCGATCGACCCGGCGCCCGTGTATGTCAGTGTGCCCGAGGCGTAGCACCGCGTAATGTTGCTGCCGCCTTCGTTGCGACCGACCAGCCCGCCGACCTTGTCCGAACCGGTCACTGCTCCACTGGCATAGCAATCGCGGACGCCGAAACTATTACTGGCGCTCTGGCCGACCAGTCCGCCCACGAAGTTTGTGCCGGCCACGTTCCTGATCGCGAAGCTTGTCTCGACCGTTCCCTGGTTGTAGCCGACCAGCCCGCCGACACGGTCCGCGCCACTGACGTTGCCAGGTTTCGCATAGCTTTTCTTCACCGCGCCGGTGTTGAAGCCGATGAGTCCGCCGGCATAGTCGCCCGTAGCCGTTACGGTGCCTGTTGCATACGTGGTGTCGGTCGTGCCGCTGCCCCGGTTACCGATGAGACCACCGACCATCGTTGCGCCCGACACCGTTCCCGTCGCGAAGCTCGTGCTGACCACAGGCGTTGTGCTTAAACCGATCAGGCCACCGACGTTGTTCGTACCAGACACGTTACCGCTAGCGTGGCTGCCGCTGATTACGCCGGTGGTGTGCCACCCGACGAGTCCGCCGACCTTGTTGGCGTTCGCCGCGGTCACCGCGCCGGTTGCATAGCTGGTCGCTATGCCGGTGCCAGCGGCATTGATGCCCACGAGCCCGCCGATCGATTCGACGCCGATACCACTGGCGCTGACCGTGCTCGCCGAGCGGCTAGCGGTGATCGAGCCCTGGTTATCACCGACGAGTCCGCCGACGGAACCGGCAGCAGCACCGCCGCTGACGGTCTGGCCCGCGATCGTGGTGCTGCGCAGGATAGGACCGGCATTGCTGCCGATTAACCCGCCAACGCCGCTGAGTGGCCCCGACACCGCGCCCGATGCCCAAGAGTCCTCGGTTGCGCGAGCAGTCGACTGCTGTCCAATCAGACCTCCGGTCAGCGCGTATCCGACGTTGGTGGGATTGGAGCCGGTCGCCGTGACCGCGCCAGTGGCGTAACTAAATGAGACTTTGCCGTTGCTAAAGCCAATCAGCCCGCCGACCAGGTCATCCCCGTCGACCTGGCCCGACGCCCAGCTTGTCGTAAGACCTGCGCCGGAGCCCTGGGTGAAGACGCCCGCCAGCCCGCCCACCTGTTTCTTACCGATGACATGACCGGTCGCATGGCTCGTAGACACCGATGGCCCAGCCGCATTACCTACAAGGCCGCCGACGATATCTCCCGTTGCGGTTACGTTACCTGTCGAGCTGCTTGAGATGATCGTGCCGGACCCGGCCAGGCCAGCCAGTCCGCCCACCTGCGAGCGTCCTGAAACCGTTGCCGTCGAATGGCTGTTGGAGATGGTCATGGCGTTGCCACCCAATCCAATCAGCGTACCAACATAGTCCTGCCCTGTAATCTGCCCGCCGACAAACTTGAAGTTCGATAACGTGAGAAAGAGGGCGTTGGTGGTGCCGAAGAATCCGACATTGTTGGTCGTCGGTCGATTGATGTGCAGATTCTGGATCTCGAAACCGGCAGGATCGAAACCGTCCATCAGGGATGCGTCGACCGGAAGCCAGCCGGGGCTGCCAGCGACGCCACCAAACCAGGTGTCGGTGTCCGACGCATCAATGTTGGCCGTCAGCTTGTACCAGGAGTTGTTGGGAAAGATGGGGGCTGACTCCATGAACCTGCGCAACTCGGCCAGGTTGGAAATCAGGAACGGGTTGCCCTGCGTGCCGTTGCCGCCGGCAAAACTCCCCGCAGCTGGGGTGTCAGCGGCGACGTTACCGGCGATCAGAAACATCGAAGCCATCACGAAACAGGCTTGCAGCACAAGCACTGTTGCCCTGCGCAGCCAGCGGGCCGCGCTCTGGTCACGTCGCAATGGTTGGTCCGCAGGAAATGGGAAGGCAGGATTCATCGTTGCTAATCTCTACGTGGAAGGTCACCGGCCGCTGGGTTGCGGCGCGGGACAAATCAATAGGGTGATATTTTGGGACAAGGCCGAACGAACAGCGTAGTCGACGTTACCAGACAATCGCGTGATTCGGTATGCCTGTGTTCGGCGGAACGCTGGCGGTTCAACCTTGTTAACACTTTGATGTCGCAATTCGCGACATCAAACGATGAGCCAGCAAGCGTTCCGCCTACGTGCCCACAGTTACCGCAAACTCCTGTCAAAAAACGCAACCGACTCCTGCGCAAGCCGATCCAGGAACGCAGCGCGGTCGAAGCCTTGCGGGGCGTGGGCTACGCTGCCGTCGGGGGAGGGCAGGTCCATCGTTGGTGTGTTCATGAACGCGTAGTGGCCTGCGTTGGGCACGAGTTGCAGCGTTGTGCTGGCGCCGCGCATGTTCTGCATGACCCACTGCGCGTGGAAGCGAGGCACGACGAAAGTGTCTTTTTCGC
>CAYMSY010000320.1:0-4079 GCA_964393195.1 uncultured Alcaligenaceae bacterium
ATGGGCATGAACGTAGGCAGCGCCTCGGGCGACGAGGACCAGATCAACTCGAGCATCAACACCACGCCACTGGTTGACGTGATGCTGGTGCTGTTGATCATCTTCATCATCACCATCCCGGTGGTCACCACCTCCATCAAACTGCAACTTCCGAAAGAAGAAGTGCAGATCCGCGAATCGAAGCCGGAGAACATCGTCATCTCTGTTGATGCCAACAGCCGGATGTATATGTACGACAGCCCGATCCGTGATATCCGCGATTTGACTGACCGTCTCAAGAAGGTCTCGAAGATGGATCCGCAACCTGAAGTGCACATTCGTGGTGATCTCACTGCGAACTATGACGGGGTTGGCCGGGTGATCTTCGCCTGCCGCTCCGCCGGCATCTCCAAAATCGCGTTTCTGACAGAACCCGCACCGCGCGGCGAATAGCCGTCAACGGTCAAGAACGAAGGACACCCCTATGGGAATGAACGTAGGTAACGCGAGCGGGGACGCGGAAGTCATGGTCGACATGAATACCACCCCGCTCATTGATGTGATGCTGGTGCTGCTCATCATGTTCATCATCACCATCCCGATCCAGCTGCACTCGGTCAACATGAACATGCCGCCGGCTTCCAACGTCAAGCCGCCGGTTGAGCCCGAAATCGTCAAGATCGACATTGACGAGACAGGACGCATCTTCTGGAACGGTGCTGCCGTGGCTGATCGCAATGAGCTGCAATCGAAAATGCTGGCCGCAGCGGCCCAGCCCACGCAACCGGAAATTCACCTGCGGCCGAACAAGCTTGCCAAGTATGAAATCGTCGCCTACGTCATGGCCGCCTCGCAGCGTGCCGGACTGGTCAAGATGGGCATCCTCGGGCACGAGCAATTCCTTTAAGCGCTAGAAGCCAAAAGACAAAGAAAGCGCCTGACGCCGATGGACTACACCTATAACCCCAAGCAATCGAACAAGCGAATGGTGGCAATTGCTGCCGTGCTTGCTTTGCATGTCTTCATTGTCTACGCGCTGGTTACTGGCCTGGCGCGCAAGGCCGTTGAAGTAATCAAAAAGCCGCTGGAAGCGAAAATTGTGGAAGAGGTCAAGCTGCCTCCCCCGCCCCCGCCGCCCCCGCCGCCCCCACCGCCTCCGAAGACGCCGAACCTGCCCCCGCCGCCGCCTGCTGCACCGCCGCCACCATATGTGCCGCCGGTTGAAGTGGCTGTGACCACACCGGCAGCGCCGACGATTACTACTACCAGCGAGCCACCGAAAGCCGAGTACAAAATCGCGCCACCGGTACCGCCGGCGCCACCTGCTCCTCCTGCGCCACCGCCACCTAAGCCGGCGATCACGCGCATTGGTATGGGATCACTGCCGCAGCCGTGCCGACCTGACTCGCCACCGGTTCGCGACATGAACAAGGCGGGCGTAGATCGTGTGGAGGGTACGATTCTGGCCACTGTCAACCCAGACGGGACGATTGGCAATGTACGGGCTGGTACAGTCAATCCAGGCAGTCTGCGAAACGCAGTACAACGCACCTTCAATACTGCGCTCACCGACCCAGCCTGTAAGACCAAGGCTGACGGGGATAAGTACGATGTCGAAATCCCGTTCGTCATGAAGCTCGACTAGCACAGAAAAACCGGCACGTTGGTCCAATGAGATCAGCGTGCCGGTACGATTTGCGCTTTCCATCATACGGGCCGCGCGCTGCATTGCGCTGTACCCGGTGTACGGTTCGCGACACTGTAGACGCTGCGGTCTGCAGCGTCTGCGTATGATTGCGGGATTGAAGTGAAGTTAGGAACTCCATGAGAAAGAACGCAATCAAGGCGAAGATGTTGCGTGGTGAAACCACGACCAACGGCTGGTGTGCCTTTGGTTCGTCCTACAGCGCAGAGCTGTTGGGACATGCTGGATTCGATAGCGTAACGGTTGATCTTCAGCACGGCATGTTTGATTTTGCGCAGGCTGTGCCCATGTTGCAGGCGCTGTCGGCTACGCCGGCGGTGCCGATTGTTCGCGTTCCGTGGAACGATACGGCCGTCATCATGCATTTGCTTGATGCAGGTGCCTATGGCGTAATCTGCCCGATGATCAACAACCGGCAGGAAGCTGAAAGACTGGTGGCAGCCTGTCGCTACGCACCTGCCGGCATGCGCAGCTACGGTCCCGCCCGAGGATTGCTGTACGGCGGAGCGGACTACTTTGATAACGCCAACGACGAGATTGTCGTGTTGGCGATGATCGAGACGCTCGAAGGTATCAATAATCTGGATGAGATTCTGGCGACGCCTGGTCTGGATGGCATCTACGTTGGTCCGAACGATCTCGCGTTGGTGCTTGGTGCGAGGCCGGGTACTGACCTGACGGACCCGCGATGCGTTGACGCAATCGCACACATCCTTGCCCGTGCGAAGGCCCATAGCAAGTTAGCCGGTATCTTTTGCGCGAGTGGTGCCGTCGGCGCCATCCGGCGCAGGCAGGGCTTTGATCTGGTGACGTTGACGCACGAGGGAAGCTACGTTGCTCAGGCCGCCAAGGCCGCGATTGCCGCCGCCAATACCGAGCCAGATCCGGCCGCCGTGCCCAAGCCGTCGACCGGTTACTGAAATGTGGGCGAGCGGGCTCCATGAAACGGTAGTGACGTTCCAGCGTTATGGTTCCGTTCGTGGGGCGGCGCATGCGCTGCGCCGACTGGCTATGACTTTGATGAGCGTTGCCGCACTGACCACGAACGCCAGCGCGGCAGATGTCAAGGCTGTGGAATCACTTGAGTTGAGCAGGTACATGGGCTCATGGCATGAAATTGCCTCGATACCGCAGTTTTTTCAGCGCAAGTGCATCCGCGATACCCGGGCTACCTACAGCATGATCGAAGCACCGCTGGTTCGGGTCGAAAACATTTGTACCCGCGAAGATGGAGGAAAGGATCGTGCAGAAGGGCGCGCCCGTCAGCCTGATCCTGCCAGCGCATCCAAACTGGAGGTCACTTTCATTGAGCTGTTTGGTGAATATCGCTTCTGGCTGTCAGGTGACTATTGGGTGATAGCGCTTGACCCCAACTATCGCTGGGCCGTTGTTGGGCATCCATCGCGACGCTACGGCTGGGTGCTGGCGCGTGAACCACGCCTGAGTCCGGCTACGTTGGCAGAAATTATCGGACGCATCAAGCTTCAGGGCTACGACGCCTGCGATTTTGTCGTGACGCCACAAACTGGCGGGCTGTCCGTACGGCGCGCACTGTGTGAGGCGCTTCCCTGAATTTGTTCGCTGGATCGGACCTGACACGTTGTTGATGCGGTGTTGAGTCAGGTCTTGTCCGGCGGGGGCATGTTCTTCAGGAATGAATCGAGCTCGCCAGACTGTGGCGGTTCAATGACATCCAGTTCGAGATCCCACTTTGGTGTACCGTCGGTGCCGTCCGCGCCGCGGGACTCCCAGTCGGTTGCCTTGAGTCCTTCAGCCGACGCTCCGAGCCCTTCGTGGATCTGCAGCAGCAGCAGAATGTCGCGGTATGCCGCGAGACTGAAGCCGAGTCGCGAGCCGCCGCGGTTGTCGTAGAGAAGTTCCTCAAGGAACTTGCGCGCGTCCGCAGTGCCCCAATCACGCTCAATCCGCGCAACCAGGTGCGGAAACGCCTCCAGTCCGTCGTCCAGTGCGAGCTCATGGCCATAGCTGTCCCAATCGGGCATTCGGCCATTAAAGTGGCGTCGGAACTGCGGCGCAAGTTCGTCATAGCCGGCTCGATTGTTGGTGCGTCGGTACAGGTCAAAGATCATCAGCCAGGGGGCTGGAGACGATCGTTCGCCAATCAGGCTGTCAATGTGGCTACGCAGAATTTCAATGGCCTGATCGTTGCGGCCAAGATCGGCGTAGACCTGTGCCTCATCCGTTACCTGCGACAGTTCGGTGACGTCGAGATGTGGTGCGCCATCATTCAACGGAAACAGGGGGTGATTCAGCCGGTCAGACGCGTCCATGCCTGCGCTAACCAGTGACGAGGGCGGATTACCTGACGGCGGCGATACAGGTGCGTTTGCGGCCTCCGCCAGCGCTTCGGCGAATTGCTCGTGGCCCACTGTGG
>CAYMSY010000321.1:0-4065 GCA_964393195.1 uncultured Alcaligenaceae bacterium
CGGCATTCAACTGGCGCAATTCACTGTCGGTGTTCGGCAAGGTCGGCGTCGGTCGTACCGATGGTCGTGCGACGCCGGAATGGGTGTCTCCCGCCGCGTCGGCACTGGATCGCACCGCGATTTCCTACGGCGTTGGCGTGCGCTATGACTTCACGACCAGTCTTGGTCTCAAGCTTGAGTTGACGCGTGGCACCCGCTTCGGCGTGGATCGGCTGCGCACCGACGTCGATCCTGACGCCGTCAATTTCGGGATCCGCTGGACGTTTTAGCGCCTGTTCCGTCAGTGTTTTGGCAGCGTTTTTAGCGATATGGCTTTTCGCTGGAACGACTATTTCATTGGGCTTGCGGGCATTTTTTGCTGATTGTCGAAAAACGGCATTTTCATGACCTGAGCCCATTTTGAATGCGGGTTTCGGTAAAAAGCTGTTGACTATCGTCCCGGTTCCTAGAATCGCTGCATGACCATTCAATTGATTTTTCTCGCCCGCCTGCGCGAACGCTTCGGTGTTGCGCGCGAGGCGTTCGTGCTGCCAGCACAGGTGGCGACCGTGGCGGACCTGCTTGCCGAGCTTCGCGCCCGCGGTGGTGCGTTCGCCGAGGAGCTGGCACCGCAGCGCGCATTTCGCGTTGCCGTGAACCAGGAAGTGGTTGCCGTCGATCATCCGGTCAAGTCGGGTGACGAAGTGGCAATTTTTCCACCCGTCACCGGAGGCTAGACGTGACCAATATCGTTCGCGTCCAGACCGAAGACTTTGACGTCGGCGCGGAAATCAGCTCTCTGCGCAAGGGCAATCCGGCCGTCGGCGCCGTCGCCAGCTTCATCGGCTGTGTGCGCGACATGAACGAAGGTGACAACGTCGGGCTGATGTACCTCGAGCACTATCCCGGCATGACCGAACGTGAGCTGGAAAAAATTTCGGCCGAGGCCTGCACGCGCTGGGACATTTTCGACACGCTGGTCATTCATCGCGTCGGTGAACTGAAACCGCTCGACCAGATCGTCTTCGTCGCCGTCACCAGCGCTCACCGCGGCGAATCTTTCGCAGCGTGCGAATTCATCATGGACTACCTCAAAACCCGTGCGCCGTTCTGGAAGCGCGAATCAACGCCACAAGGCGAGCGCTGGGTCGACGCGCGCGCCACCGACGACGCGGCCGCCGAGCGCTGGAAACAGTGAACGACATTGCGCTGATTGGCCTCGATTGGGGATCGACCAATCTGCGTGCGTTTGCATTTGATGCAAGCGGCAAGGTGGTTGCGCGAAGGCACGCCGACGCTGGTGCGTTGACGCTCGGCAGCGCCCCGGCGTTTGACGCGGCACTCGTAACGCTGGTTGGCGATTGGGCAAGACTCAACCCGGATGCCCCGCTGATCGCCTGTGGCATGGTTGGCGCCAAAAGTGGCTGGCGGGAGGCGCGCTACGTTGATACCGGGGCCGATGCAGCGGCGCTCGCAGCCGGCATCGTTCACGTCGAAACTTCGCTCGGACGAACACTCGCCATCATCCCCGGCATGAAGAGTGATGAGCCCGATGTGATGCGCGGTGAAGAGACGCAGCTGATCGGTGCCAGTGTCGGCGACGGCATTGTCGTGCTGCCGGGGACGCACAGCAAATGGGTGCAAATGATCGATGGACGGGTGAACAGTTTCGCTACGTTTTTCACCGGTGAAATGAATGCCTTGATTCGCGACCACAGCTCCGTCGGCAAGACGCTCGTGAGCAAACCGGATCTGCAGGATCACGCGTCATTTGACATGGGGATTGCCTACGCGCGCGCAGGTGCAGCCTCGTGGCTGCACGATCTGTTCGTGTTGCGTGCGGCCGTGGTGACCGGCCAGAAGACCGCCGCCGAAGTCAGCACGGCGCTGGCTGGCTGGCTGCTCGGTTGTGAATTCACCGCCGCGCTTGCGATGTATCCGCAAACGCGCGGCATTGTCACCATCGCCAGTGAAACGCTGGTGCCGTGGTACCAGTCAGCAGCGCGTGCATTCGGCATTGGTTGCGATGCGCTCGACGCCGAGACGGCTAGCACGAACGGGTTATGGCAGATCGCGCGCTTGCTGCGCTAAATCAGCGAAAAGTCGCAATATCGCGCCCTACAATGAGTCATGGCGCAGCACAAACTCAGCAAACTGTTTGAACCGCAATCCATCGCGGTCGTCGGCGCGTCCGAGCGCGAGGGCAGCCTCGGCCGCGCCGTGTGGCAGCGTCTGCGTGCGCATCCGTATGCGGGGCGCGCCTATCCGGTCAATCCGAAACACAAGCGTATCTTCGACGAGCCCTGTTTCGGTCGCATGACCGATCTGCCGGAGCGCGTTGATCTGGCGCTCATTGCGGCGCCGGCAGCGTCGTGCGCGGCAATCATCCGCGATTGTGGCGCCAGCGGCTGCAATTACGCGCTGATGCTTTCGCATGGCTTCGGTTCCGGCTCGACTGAGGCTGACCTGGCTGCGACACAGAAACTCGCCGAGGTTGCCCGCGAAGCGCGCGTGCGACTGGTCGGTCCGAACGCGCGCGGATTGTTGCGGCCACGCATTGCGCTCGACGCATCGGCGATGACGGATGTTGATTGCATGCCGTCGCCAGGTTCGCTTGCCGTGATGTCGCAGTCCGGGGCCTGGCTTTCGATCCTGCGTGATTTTGCGGCCGGTTCTTCGATCGGTTTTTCGAGTTTGCTGTCGCTCGGCGCATCGCTTGATCTTGATTTCGGTGAACTGCTTGACTATTTCACCTTCGATGCACAGACGTCGGACGTGCTGCTCTACATCGAAGAGGTGAAAAACGCGCCGGCCTTCATGTCCGGCGTGCGCCAGATTTCGCGCATGAAACCGGTCATCGTGCTGAAAGCGGATCGTGCTGACCTGCACCGCGACGCCGACGGCACCCACGCCACAACGCTGGCGCAACATGATCGCGTATTCGAGGCCGCCATCGCACGCGCAGGCGCGGTGCGCGTGCAGACGGCGATGCAGATGGTCAGCGCAGCGCGGCTGTTGACTGGCGCCCGCAGCCGCAAGCAGCAGCGCGTGGTCGCCATCACCAATGGCCGTGGACCAGGCCTCGTCGCGGCGGACGCCGTGCACCTGCAGGGCCTCGCGCTGGCGCCGCTTGCTGAAACCACTTATCAGTCGTTGCGCTCGGCGCTGCCGAAGCATGCCTATATCGGCAATCCGCTGGATCTGGCTGGAGACGCCACGGCCGAGCGTTACCGTGTGGCCATCAACGCCGTGCTGGCCGATGACAGCGTCGATGTCTGTCTGGTTCTTTTTTCGCCGCAGTCGATCGTGAGCGCTGATGCTGTGGCCGACGAAATCATTGATGCGGCGAAGCAATACCGCAAGACCGTGCTTGCGGTGCTTGGCGGCGGTGCCAGCGTGATGTCGGCGCGCGGCAAACTCGACCGCGCACGTATCCCGCAGTTCTTGAGCGCCGAGAACGCCGTTGATGCGATCGGTTTCCTCGAAACCTTCGCGCGTAACCAGTCCTTGCTGCGGCAGGTTCCGGAACAGAGTTTCGACGGTTTCGTGCCGCACATCGAGCAGGCGCAGGCCGTGTTCGAGCACGTCTGGGCCGATGGCCGGACGCTTTTGTATGCGCATGAGGCGCGGCAGCTGCTGAGTGCGTTTGGTATTGCGATGGCCAACACCGGCATCGCGCGTACGCCCAGCGAGGCGGTAACGCTCGCCGACAGCTTTGGCTATCCTGTTGTGTTGAAAGTGGTGTCGCCGGACATTTCACACAAGACCGAAGTGGGCGGCGTGCAGCTTGATCTGCGCGATGCGCGCAGCGTGCGTCGTGCGGCGAAAGCGATTTTTGAGGAAGTGGCCGCGCGGGCGCCGGATGCTCATGTGATCGGCCTGACCGTACAACCTTATGTGCGGCAACGCGGCCAGCGCGAGCTGTATCTCGGGCTTGCCAACGATCCGACCTTCGGAACGGTGATCGGCTTTGGTGCCGGTGGCATTGGCGTGGAACGGCTGGACGATGTGGCGTTTGAATTGCCACCCATCAACGACGTACTGATCGCGAACCTGATTTCACGTACACGGGTATCGAAGCTGCTC
>CAYMSY010000322.1:0-4060 GCA_964393195.1 uncultured Alcaligenaceae bacterium
ACCACGCCTAACGCAGACTACGCCCAGCTCGACAGCATCATGACCCAGTTCATGCTGCAGGCCAATGTGCCCAACGCACAGCTCGCCGTCGGGTATCAGGGCAAATTGATTTTCTACCGTGGCTACACTGCAAGCACCGTCGAACGACCGCTTCAGGTCGGCGTCACCACCAATCCGGCCAGCGCTAATACCTACAACGAACCGCCCTACACCACCACCCAGCCCAACACCCGCTTCCGCCTGGCCAGCCTGTCCAAATTCGTCACCGGCATGGCCATCCAGCAGCTGGTGCTCGACGGCAAGGTATCGCTCGGTGAAAGCGCCTATGAAATCCTGCGTGAAGGCGCGACCACCACACCGTTCGACGGCGCGCCGGCCGATGCCCGCATGCTCAACACTACGGTGCGGCACCTGCTCAACCACGAGGCGGGTGTTGACCGCGATTGCGTGATTTTCCCGGTTCCGCTGAATTGCCAGCCGGTTGGGCAGCCTTCCGACATCGCGGATTATCCGGACCCGATATCGTTCGTCAAACCCTGGCCCTACCCGTACAACTCGTCGAATCCGGATCCAAACACGGAATTCGTCAAGTCGTGCAAGCGACATCTTGAGCTCGACCTGCCGCGCCGAATCCTGCACTACGCGCCCGGCTCGCCGCCGTTGCAGGCAGGCAACTACTACCAGTTCTACAGCAACATCGTCTACTGCTGGGCCAGCCGCATCGTCGAAATCAAGACCGGCATGACGTTTGAGGATTACGTGCTGCAGAAGGTCCTGCGTCCGGCCGGTATCGACAAGCCGCGTGTGGTGACACCTGACATGCGCGACCGCTGGTACAGCGCAGATCCGGCAAATGCGGAGATCAGCAACTACTACGACCAGCCGGTGTCGATTGACGGCAACGCAAACCTGGTCTACATCTGGTGCGCGGTGTACGCACGGACGCCGTACTCGCCGTGCGTGGTGCCACGTACGCTCGACCGCTCGCTGTACGACGCACAGGGCGCGGGAGGCTGGGTATTTTCTGCGCAGGAGTATGTCCGACTGCTGCAATCGTCCAAGGGACGAGCCCGACCGCCTTATCTGCTGCATTTTCCGGCGTCCAACACAACCGGTTCCGACGCGCTGTACAACGATGGCCCGTTGCTGTCTCCCGCCGTGCCCGCCAACAGCTACATCGGAGGACGCTACACCTTCGGCGCCTATACAGACGAATATTCCGGCAGTGTTCCTGGCGTCAACATCAGTCACTCCGGCAGTTATCCCGGTGTGCGCTCAACGTATCAGTTCAATCGCCGGGGATGGTCATACGTCGTTACCCTCAACACCAATCCCGAGTGGGGCTTGTCGGGCAACGAGCGACGTTGTTCCAGCACGACGACGACGCGTGTCAAATACTGGTGCCTGCTCAACGGCAATTCACCCTCTGGCTTCACGGCAGGCGTGACCAACTCGTTGCCCAATCAGCTAACGGCGATGTACAACGATCTCGCGAAACGCGCGGTGATGGCTGCGGCGACCGACCTGTGGGTGGATCAGGTGCCGTTGCCATGCAGTCTCGATGTCAACGGCTCCGGTAATGGCGTCAAGAACGGTGTCGCCGATGGCCTGATGATCCTCCGTGCAATGAACGGATTGCGCGGCATCGGTATCGCGACGGCTGCGTCGGGGACCACGTCGGCAGCGACCACCACGTTTGATCGCGCTGAGAAGAATGCGCGCGACTTGGTGAGTACAAAAGTCGTGGACATCGACAACGACGGCGTGGTTGATCCTGCGATTGATGGCGTCATTCTTTTGCGCACGATGCTCGGCATGAGGGAAGCTGCCGTGACGGCCGGGCTGACCATTCCGGGACAACGTAATAGCTGGACCGAGATTCGCCGCTATCTCAACGCGAGCTGCGCCGCTGCGTTGCCATGAGTGTTCGGGGCATGTCTGGTGTCGGGTTCGCTCTGGCGCGTTTTGCATTGGAGTGCCGGCGACCGTTGTCATGCCAGTGACATATCGCCCGCGCTGTTTTGAGGCGCATGCGGCGTATCACACGGCATTTCACTTTTCGCACGCGAGCCCACCTGAACAGGTAGGGCTTTCCCCTTTCTTCGCGAATGGAAGAAGGCTACATTCCAGCTATGCGTTGGCTGTTATGTATGCAGATGAATTTGGTCCGCATAACCGACACTCTGTCAACGTGCGAATAAGTGGCAAATCGAGGGGAAACAGATGATCACAAGAAAACTTTGGGCGCCCGCGCGCGCGGTGTGCGGTGCGATGGCCCTGCTGGGTGTCTGCAGTGCGGCAACGGCGGCAACCATTACGGTCAACAGCCTGGCCGACGACGTCTACATGAACGCAGCGGGACAGACTTTTTCTGACCCCGGGCTCACGGTCGCGGTCTCGCCCGCATATTGCACCTTGCGCATGGCGATCGCAGCGGCGAATGGCAATGTCGCTGTCGGCGGTTGTACGGCCGGCAGCGGTCCCGATACGATTACCTTCTCGGGTGCGGCAAGCTCGGGGACCATCATCCTGTCGCAGGTGACGATGAGCGAGGCGCCTGCGGTCTACGGCACCTCACCCCCCAACTGGCTCCTCGCCATCTCCTCACCGGTGACGATCACCGGCCCCGGCAGCGCTGCGTTGACCATCAGCGGGGGCGGTTTCAGTCCCGGCAGCGTCGGCCGCCGTTCGCTGCTGATTACCGACGGTGTCGCAGCGACGGATACCCCGGTTTCAATTTCGGGGCTCCGCTTCAAGGAAGGGCGCGCCGTTCCGACGCCCTTGACGGGTAATCCTGCCGTCGCAGTTGGCTCCAGCGGCGGCTGCGTGTTCTCCAGGGAATCACTGACGCTGACCGACGTGATCTTCGAAAACTGCGAAAGCACGGGCTATGGCGACGCCAACGTGAACACAGGCTCCGCTGGCGGCGCGCTTGGCATTGGCGCAGCGCTCGCCACCGATGCCCGTCCAAACGCCACGCTTACCAACGTCAAGTTCATCGGCAATCGCACGGTGCACGGCTCGGCGAATGCCGCGACACAGGCTGCTGCGGGGGCGGCCGCGCTGGGCAGCGCAACGAACCTGTTCATGGGTACGGTGTCCATCGCCAATACCCAATTTATCGGCAATTCGTCTGAAAACGCCGGTGCGCTTCGTGTTCACAATGCTACTTCCGTCGCGATCAGCAACAGCGCGTTTCTTTCCAATGCTTCGACGGTAGGCTCCGATGGCGCCTTCAACATCAACAACATCAGCGGAACGGTGACCATCAGCGGCACCGGCGCAGTTGGCAATTTCGCGCAAACTCGTCGCGGCGCCGGCCAGATATCGACCGTCGGCGCAAGCCTGACACCGACCGACGAGGTTGTCACCATCAGCGACAGCTCCTTCATCGGGAACGTCGCGCTGACTCAGGATATCGGCGGTCTGAGCATCCTGACCGATACGTTTGATGTCTCCGGCAACTGCAATTTTGGCCAGCTGCGCGCAGTGCGCCTCACGGACGTTTATTTCGAGAAGAACCTCGCTGCACAGAATCGCGGCGGGCTGCGCATTGGCTGTGGCGCCAATCTTGCGATGACCAACGTGGACTTCATCGCCAACGAGGTGTCCGGTGACAACACAGCAAATAGTGCCGGCAATAGCGCAGCGCAGATACACGATATGGGCGTCATCACGCTCAACAACATTCTGATCAACGCTAACCGTACGTTTGCCGGCACCATCGCGGGTGGCGGCAATGTGTTCACCGTGCTTGGTCCGCCGTCGTCAGGCAGCGTCCCCGCCGTGTATCCGTTGACCAGCAGTTTGAGCGCAACCGGTCTCCGCGTGCGCGACAACTGGGCGCAAAACTTTGCACCTGGTGTTCTGCTTCGTGCCAATGCGGCCGGTCGCAACTACGAAATCACCAACTCCTCGTTTACTGGTAACTCTTCGCAGAACGCGCCCTATGGCCTGTTCTTTGAAACCGTCGGCAACTACACCGTGCGCAACAGCACGTTCTCCGGCAACTATTCGACCGGAAGCGGCGGGCCCGCGCTTGGTTTCAATACGCTGGCAC
>CAYMSY010000323.1:0-4022 GCA_964393195.1 uncultured Alcaligenaceae bacterium
CCAGACTGGCCTCGGGGGCGTAGAGCAGGGTGCCGATGGCTTCGCCGCCGAGCAGACGGTGCAGGACGTCCTGCTCGTGACCGCTAGCGATGACCGTGTGAATGCCGGTGTTGGCGGCGCGACGAGCTGCGAGAATCTTGGTCAGCATGCCGCCGCTGGAAATACCGGTACCAGTGCCACCGGCCATCGCCTCGTACTTGAGGTCATCGGCACGGCCGACGCTGATGAATTGCGCGTCCGGATTCTTGCGCGGATCGGCCGTGTAAAGGCCGCGCTGGTCGGTCAACAGCACAAGGACATCGGCATCAATCAGGTTGGCGACCAGCGCACCCAGCGTATCGTTGTCGCCAAACTTGATCTCGTCGGTGGTGACGGTGTCGTTCTCGTTGATGATCGGAATAACGTTGTGCTTGAGCAGTGCGGTGAGTGTCGAACGCGCGTTCAGGTAACGCTTGCGGTCGGCCAGATCCTCATGCGTGAGCAGCACCTGCGCGGTGTGCAGTCCATGCGCCGCGAATGCCTGTTCGTAGACGTTGACCAAACCCATTTGTCCCACAGCCGCTGCGGCCTGCAGTTCGGAAATGGCCTTCGGCCGCACACCCCAGCCGAGTCGCGCCATGCCTTCAGCGACAGCACCCGACGAAACAAAAATCACCTCGACGCCACGGGCACGCAACGCGGCGACGTCGCCCGCCCAGCGCGCGATGGCTGAACGATCTATGCCGGCGCCGCCATTGGTGACTAGGGCGCTGCCAACCTTGGCGACGAGGCGTTTGCAGGATTTGAGGATGGTGAAGTCAGTCATGCGTCCGAATGTACCGATGGATCCCGATCAAGCCGTCGTCGCCTTTGTTTTTGTCTTCGTCGGGGCGGCCTCATCCGCCGCCTTTACAGCCGCCAGATGCTCACCGATGGCGCGCACCAGCTCTTGAGTACCGGTTGAATTCATGCCACTGATGGCAAACCACGGCTTGGTCCAGCGCAGGCGACGCAGGGCATCCTTGATGCGTGTATCGGCTTCTTTTTTGTCGAGCAGGTCGACCTTGTTGAAGACCAGCCAGCGCGGCTTCGAAAACAGTTCCTTGTCGTACTTTTTGAGTTCACCGGCAAGCGCGCGAGCCTCCTTGACCGGATCGGCCTCGGGATCAAACGGCGCGATGTCAACCAGATGCAGGATCAGCTTGGTGCGCTGCAGGTGGCGCAGGAATTGATGACCGAGGCCGGCACCTTCCGCTGCCCCCTCAATCAGTCCCGGAATGTCGGCGATGACAAAAGCGCGACCGTAGTCGATGCGCACGACACCCAGGCTCGGTGCCAGTGTGGTGAACGGGTAGTCTGCGACCTTTGGCTTGGCTGCGCTGACCGCTCGCACCAGTGTTGACTTGCCCGCATTCGGGTAGCCGAGCAGGCCGACGTCGGCGAGCACTTTGAGCTCAAGATGAACGCGCCTGATTTCGCCGGGTTCACCGTTGGTCTTTTGCCGCGGTGCCCGGTTGACGCTCGATTTGAAGTGCAGATTGCCGAGGCCGCCGGCACCACCCTTGGCGATCAGCTCGCGGGCACCGTGATGCGTGAGGTCTGCGAGGACCTGACCAGTCTCCGCGTCCGTGATGACGGTGCCGACCGGCATCTTGAGCACAATGTCATCGGCGCCGCGACCGTAACAGTCGGCCGTGCCGCCATTGCCGCCCTTGTCAGCGCGATGGATGCGTGCAAAACGGTAGTCAATCAGTGTGTTGATGTTCTCATCAGCTTCGGCAAAGATGCTGCCGCCCCGCCCACCGTCGCCGCCGTCGGGGCCACCGCGAGGAATGAATTTTTCACGGCGGAACGAGGCCATGCCGTTGCCGCCGTCGCCGGCGATCACATCAATGAAGGCTTCATCAACGAATTTCATGGACTAACCTTCTCATAGAGTTCAAAGGCCTCGGCATTATCGCCGGGGCGGTTGCCGCGAAAGCGCAGCAGGTATTCAGGTTCCGGCAGCGGGATTGGCTCGCCGCGATAGCGTTGCAGCAGCACGAACCGGCAATTGGCTTCCGCTGCCGCTTCAACCGGGTCGGTCTCACGACCGGTGAGGTATCGCAGCATCGCCGCCTGTGACGTTGAAAGTTCGACCGAGCTGACGCAGCCCTGGGCGGGCCAGCGGGCGGAAAGTTCGCTGAATACGCCGCGGTAAGTCATGATGTGATTGACCGGCGAAATGAGCAGCGCCTGCGCGACTACCCAGAGGAAGGTGACGCAGCCGGCCCAGTTGATGAGTGCTCGACGTGCGTGCTGGTGTGCTGGCTGGATAAGCGCAATCCAGATCACGAAAGCGAGCAGGGCGATGCCATAGCCCAGCCACGGCGCGCTGCCCTTGAAGCCCAGCGCATAACTAATAATGCGCTCCGCGATCATCGGCGGCCAGCCAAAGTACACGGCGCTGGCGACGATGACCACTGCCAGCGAGGTCAGACCGAGCACCAGAATGCCGAACCAGTCGATCAGCGCATACCAGGTGCGTTTCAGCGTATCCACGCCGAATGCGGCGAGCATGATCACGGGCGGCAGCAGGTACAGTGCGTGTACTGCACGTGGCTCGGTGGTGGCTGCGACAACAACGTAGCCGGCGATGAAGAAAACGACTGGCGCGATGACCTCACCACGTTGCCAGCCGCCGCCGAAGCCACGGGCTCGCAGGGAAATCAGCCATACCGCGACGGGCCATGCCGGCCAGGCGAACCACAGTAGCGTTCCCAGGTAGAACGTCGGGCCGAAGCGTTCGCGATCTTCCAGCTTGAGGCCGAAGTCCGCTTCGAACCAGGCCAAAAAACCACTGGCGTCGCGAATCGAAAAGGCAACGATCCATAACGCGCAGACTACGGTCGCGATCACCAGCGCACGGATGAGCGGCACCCGGTGCATCGAGTATACCGGGGCGAAGCACAGGAGCACGATTGGCGTAGCGACCGTCAGATAGCCAAGCGCGGAGCGTGCGGCAAACGCAGTGACAACGGCGGCAGCAAGCAGCGCGACAGCCCGACGCGGCGCTGCGGCGAGTTCTGCACAGCCGTAAATAGCCAGCGCGACGGCGGCGAATACGGCGATGTCCGGGACATAACTGTGGGCTCGGTCATACAGGCCGATGCAGCCGATCGTAATGATGGCTGCGAGGTAGGAGATGTGGCCGCCGCTCCAGCGCCGCGCGGCGAGCGCGAGCGAGGTGATGCCGATCGCAGCCCAGAGGACCGACGTGACGCGGGCGGCTTCGTGCAGCGGCAATACGAGTTTAGCCAGCAGGACGAATGGTGCATTGAGCCAGTGAATCAGGATGATGTCGCCGTCGATTGCGACACCGGCAACCGTGGGCGTCCACCATGCGCTGTCACCGGCAGCAGCGGCCAGCAGGCTCTGCAGCACCCCGATATAGACCGGCTCGTCCGGTTTCCACGGGTCGCGGCCCACGATGCCGGAGATCAGCCAGAAGCCGATCAGCGCGAGCAATGCCCAGGCTTTCCAGCGCGCCTTGTCGCGATCTGTCGGCTGATGGGAAATTCGTGGTTGCATCGGGTGGGAAGGGCGGGAGAATTTTCTGTGCGGCGACCGGAAACAAAAAAGGCAGCGCTCGGCTGCCTCTTGTGTGCGCGGAAGGTTGTTACCGTTCCGGGCTGATCAGTGCGGCAGGGCTTACGCCTTTTTTGCGTAGCGCTTGTTGAAGCGCTCGACACGACCGGCGGTGTCGAGAATACGCTGTTGCTTGCCGGTGTAGAACGGGTGCGAGGCGCTTGAAATTTCGAGAACGACCAGCGGGTACTCCTTGCCGTCATCCATGGTGATCTTGCGGCTGGTGTGCAGCGTGGAACGGGTCATCCATTTCACGTTGGCGGCAGTGTCGTGGAAAACGACATCGCGATATTCTGGGTGGATTCCGTCTTTCATGGGTTTTCCTTAGAGGTTCACGGCGCCCCGGGCTTTAGTTTTAATCGAGCCGGGATACGTGACAGGGTTAATGGCGGTTAAGCGAAGCCTACTATTATGCC
>CAYMSY010000324.1:0-1755 GCA_964393195.1 uncultured Alcaligenaceae bacterium
CGGAATTCCACCAGCAGCGTATCGACGTGACTTTGCAGCAGAAAGTGTTGATATTGTTCCCGACTATCGCGATCCATCCCGCCGCCGTGATGGCGTAGTCGCTGATAGCGAAGGTATAGCTCATAGTGCTCAGCGCGATATTCGAGCGGAACGAAGCGAACCGCCAGCGCAGCTTCGTGAATCGACCACGCCCGTTTCTGGCTACGCGTGGGGCGGAAGGTCGCAACAGGTACGCGCAAAGGCATACAGGCGCTGCAGCCATCGCAGTGAGGTCGGTAGATAAAGGTTCCGCTACGACGAAAACCGACCCGTAGCAACTCGGCGTAAACGCCGCTTGAAATCAAGTGACTTGGAGTGGCGACTTGCGAACGAGCGGTGCGCCCCTGAAGATAACTACAGGGATAAGGAGCAGTCGAATAAAACTGCAACGCCTGCCAAGGCACATGCGCGAGATCGTTCAGCTTACTCATGCGCGAGGAGAATCGGAAGTCGCATTGGTTGCATCCGGTTACGCAAAACCATCAAGTAGTTCAACCAGCAAATCCTTGTCGAACCGCCATGCACCCGGTTGATAGAACTTGAACGGTTTGTCACTTGAGTGTATCAAGCGTTGAAGCTCGTCCAGAAACTGCGTTCTTGGGATGGCTGAGGCACCCAGCGATGCCAGATGTCGGGTTTCCTGTTGACAATCAATCAGCCCGAAATTCCATCGCTTGAGCTGTATCAGCAAATGAGCAAACGCCATCTTTGACGCATCAGTACGCCGGACAAACATGCTTTCGCCAAAAAACACCCGGCCAAGCGCTATGCCGTACAGGCCACCAACCAATTCGTCATCTACCCATGTCTCGACCGAATGCGCGTAGCCCGCTTCATGAAGCTCGCAATAGGTATCGATAATTGCGTCGCTGATCCAGGTTCCATCCTGCTCCGGCCTTGGCTCCGCGCATGCACGTATGACGGCACGGAAACTGGTATCCGTTCGGATTTCGTATTCAGTGTTTCGCAACGTCTTGCGGAGGCTGCGATGCAGACGAAAATCTTGCGGAAACAAGACCATGCGCGGGTCTGGGCTCCACCACAACACAGGTTGTCCTTCGCTGTACCACGGAAATATGCCGTTTTCGTAGGCGCTCAACACCTGAGCAGCGTTCAGGCCAAGGCTGGCGCAAAGCAACCCGTTCGGATCGGTCAGCGCCTGTGCTGCGGGGGGAAAGGCGTCGCCGGGATTCAGCCAGCCGATCATTGTTCACTCGCCCATCTGCAGCAACAGGCCACGCTCACGGCCTGCCTCAACGAATCGCCAGAACGCGAACGCACAGGCGCAGAAATAGGCTAAGTTGAGCGCCATTGCACAGCCCAGAAGCTCCCACGCAATCCGACCCTCCATAAGAGCCGCACGCATGGCCTCAAACGCCCACGCAGTCGGCATTGCGTACGCAATGTGCTGAAGCCAGTCAGGAAGTACTGATATCGGATAGTAGGCCCCTGACAGCGGACCAATCAGGAAAACGACCGCCCATCCAATCTCCTCCGCCCCCAAACCAAAACGCAGGACCAGTCCGTTCGCAAGCAGACCTATGGCCCAGCCAAATACGAGCAGACAGCCGAGGCATAGCGATAGCGCAAACACCTGTTCGGCGATCTTTAGATCAAAGAAGACAAGGGCAACGACCAGTGCCACACCAGAACCGACAATAACCCGCACCACACTCATCGCCATCTGGGACAGGACGAATTCGTGCAAACGTAGTG
>CAYMSY010000324.1:1765-4021 GCA_964393195.1 uncultured Alcaligenaceae bacterium
CGTGAGTACATCTCTTCAAGAAAGGACAAAAACAAACCCAGTTCGCCACGCACCAGCACATCCCAGAGCAGCACCCCCGTCAGCAGGATACCGGGCACAGCCTGCAGCACGCCGTGATTCGCACTCTGCGCACCAAGATACTGCGTCACGAACCCCCATACAAGCAACTGCATCACGGGGTAGTACGCGAACGACAGCAGTCGCGGCCATGAACGACGAATCAGGAATACATGCCGCGCGATCATGGCGCCGATCCGGCGAGCAGAACTCGCCGGGCGGTACTTCATGCCGTTCACGTCGGCGCTCCGCGTGAAATGTCCAGAAACACATCATCCAGATTACTGCGCCCGTACTTTCGGAGCAATTCGGTCGGCGAACCCTGATCGACAATCTCGCCGCGCCGCAACATAATCACGTTGTCACAAAGCCGTTCCACCTCGGCCATGTTGTGTGACGCAAGAAGCATCGCGCAGCCGGACTGCTTCCGATAGCGCTCAAGGAGACTGCGCATACGGTCCCCGACGTCCGGATCAAGCGAAGCGGTTGGCTCATCCAACAATAACAATTCAGGCGAATTCAGCAGTGATTTGGCGAGACTCACACGCGTACGCTGTCCGGCAGAGAGCGTTGCATAGGGTCGGTCAGCGACCTCACTGAGATCCAGTTCTCGCAGCAAATCGGCGATGCGTTGCCGCGGGCCGGAAATCCCGTACAGGCCTGCGAACACGCGCAAGTTCTCCTCCACTGAAAGGCGTTTGGGCAAGTCGACGTAGGGCGAAGTAAAGTTGATGCGCGGCAATATGTCATAGCGCCTCTTCGCTAACGGCAACCCGAGCAACTCAATGCTTCCGGACGACGGCGTAAGCACCCCAAGCAACATGGAAATGGTGGTGGTCTTCCCGGCGCCGTTTCCGCCGAGCAAGCCTACCGTCTGCCCGGCTTCGACCGAAAAAGAAATCCCACGTACGGCGCCAACCGCGCCATATGATTTCCGCAATGCCTTAACTGCTATGGCAGCGGCTGGCGCACTCAGCATTGAGCTACGTTGCGACAAAACTGCGTCAATTCCTGCAGCCTCGTGCTGGTGCCGGTCAACTGTCTCGCCCCGTTTCCGAACTCCATCCCGAGTTTGAACTCGTATTTTGCGAAAAATGCGTCGATTTGGTCAGGGCCAGACAAACTCACCGCCTTCAACGAGTCCGTCCGTTTGTCATATTCCAGCGTAACGGACGCCAATGGCAAGGGTGCTGGCCCAGCCACGACTCTGGCCCCGGCTGCAGGGTCATAGACCGAGTGGTCGGCGCAGCAATGGATTCGTTCGGCCTCACTGTGTTTGGACGCGCTGGCCTGAAAACGAATGAAACTCACCTCTCTCGCAGGATACGCGAGTTTGTGCGAGCAGATCGCCGAAAAGGCCACGATCGCGTTGCCCGGTCCCACGCCTTTGACATCCCGCCCAAGATTGATCAGCAGACAAGGCGTTGCAACGAAGGGGTAATGGAACAAATAGTTGGTCCGGGGCTTCAAAGCGGAAGCACGAATCGGTTGCCCCGATTCGTCCGCTAGTATGCTTGCTGCATAGCGCTTGCTGATTGTGATGTCTTTTGCATGACTGGTACCGACAAACCCGATCTCGGTGGCGGTGGCAACAAGAGCGATAGAACAGGCTGACAGAAATACACGCCGTTCGACCTCGTGCCCGGAAACAGGCACAACAGCTTCGCACGCTGACATCACATCAGGCGCACTTTGAACAATTTCACGGTCCAGGAATTCTTTTCGTGTCCCCATCGCCGCATATTCTTACCGCCAGCAAACTGCTGGGCGAAATTCATCAACAACTCGATTCGATTGTACTGGGCAAATCTGCTGTGACGCGTCTTGCCGTCACCTGCCTGCTAGCGCAAGGCCATCTTCTCATCGAGGATGCTCCCGGGCTCGGCAAGTCAACACTGGCGCTGGCTCTGGCCAAGACTTTTGGGCTGGCCTACAACAAGGTTCCCTGCACCAATGACCTGCTGCCATCTGATTTGCTGGGGCTTTCAATCTGGGATTCGACGGCACAAGCGATGCGTTTCACGCCGGGACCCATATTTGCTCAGGTCCTTCTGGCTGACGAACTTAATCGCGCGCCCTCCAAAACACAGAGCGCGCTGCTTGAGGCGATGGAAGAGAGACTGGTCACCGTCGATGGCGTCACCCGCGAACTGCCTCAGCCTTTCTTTGTAATCGCCACCCAGAATCCGCTGGATCAGG
>CAYMSY010000325.1:0-1203 GCA_964393195.1 uncultured Alcaligenaceae bacterium
ATAGAGGAACGCCGCCGTTTGAGATTCCGAGCCAGTTCGTGTCGTTCACCAACACTTGCCCATCAAATAGCATGGCCCGAGTGACGTACGCGCTCTCACCGTATCGTGCGTCGATTGAAAACATAACGGTCGCCGGTTCAATGCAAGGCGCTACACAATTGACCTGCAGGATAACGGCTGCACCGACCGTCTGAATGGCACCAGTCGCTGTCGCGACAATTCTTGGCGGCGCGCCACTGTCATAGGCACGGGCGGAGAAAGCATGTTGTCCCCAAGACGCATTCTCAACATTCAAAGTCCAGGGGGACGATGTCGCTTCGCCTATCAACGTCGCCACATTTGGCTGCCCGTGAACTGTAACCGTATCGAAATACTCCACACGCGATATGGTTGCTCCGGGTGCCTGGAGGTCGCTGGCCGTGAGTGTTATCGCCTGCCCGGTATCGCAAGGTTCGACACAGGATACAGCGATGGCCATTGAAGCGAAGTTCAACGCCGTTGGCGCACTGGTGGCGACCGATGATGGCACGGCGTTGTCGTATACCTTCGCAGTAAAGCTGTGTACGCCAGCGGCTTCGATGACAAAGCTCCGTACATGCGGAGCCACCGTGGTTTCTCCCAGCAGCTGGGGCCCGTCGTAATATTCAACACGCGTCACCGCACGCCCCGGAGCCACTGTCGGGGTGGCCACGAGGTCGGCAGACATCGGCACCATGCAGGGGTTGTTCGGACAGGTTGCCGTCAAAGTGACCGAAGCCGCCGTCGGGACTGACACCACCAGCGATTGTGCTGTGCTGACAGCGGTTAGCGGTGTACTGGCGTTATCGAATGCTTTGGCCGTATAGGAGTAGTTGCCTGCGGCAACTGCCACGCTATCGTGACTCCACGGCGCGACTGTTCGAGTTGCCAGCAGCGTGCTATCACGATAGAACTCAACCTTGCTGATAATGCCGTCAGAATCGGCCGGTGTTGCTGCAAGCGTGACCGTCGCGGGCGCTGTGCAAGGTGTGACATTGCAGATAACCGTGAGCGAGACGGTGGGTGCCATGTTGACAGTTATCACTGTTGCCGTGCTTGTCGCTGTTAGTGGTGTTACAGCGCTGTCGTACACCTTTGCCGTGTAGCTGTGAGCACCACCCGTTACCCCAGTTCGCGTACTGCTGTAGGGAGAGGATGTATCGGTCGCAAGCAGCGTCGCGCCAT
>CAYMSY010000325.1:1213-1761 GCA_964393195.1 uncultured Alcaligenaceae bacterium
TGTCGTTGCCGTTCCCTTCAACACGCTGTCCACATAGAACTCGACTTTGCTGACCGTTCGACCTGCTGCGACCGTCGTAACGGCTGACAACGTAACTGTCGCCGGAGCATTGCACGGACTCGTGCACGAGGCGCTCAGCGTAACCGTCGGCGCTGTATTGGCTGCGGACACTGTGACCGCCTGCGCCGAGCTGGTGACAGATAACGGCGTTGATGCGTTGTCAAATGCTTTGGCAGTGTAGCTATATGTGCCTGTGGTAAGGCCGGCATCAACATAACTCCAAGGGGCTGTTGTCTTGGTCGCAATCTTGGTGCTTCCGCGGTAGAACTCAACTTTGCTGATACTGCCGTCCACGTCGGCAGGCGATGCCGTCAGCGTTATTGTTGCGGGCGTCGTGCACGGGTTCGCGCCGCAATTGGCGACAAGAGTGACCGAAGGTGCGGTGTTGACAGCAATGACGCGGGCAGCGCTAGTACCCGTCAGTGGCGTTGCAGCGTTGTCGAAGACTTTCGCGGTATAGCTGTGGCTGCCGCCGACGACGCTGGTGA
>CAYMSY010000325.1:1771-4008 GCA_964393195.1 uncultured Alcaligenaceae bacterium
GGAGCGCCCAGCTGCCACGGTGGTCGTGGCCGAGAGCGATACCGCCGCCGGCGCGTTACATGGGGCAGCGCACGTGGCCGTTAGCGTGGCAGTTGGTGCCACCTGCGCCCAACCCGGCGAGGCAACCCCGAGTGCAAGACCGGCGACAACAATGGCGAACGACCAGCATAAATGACTAGGCATTCAACGAGTGATCCAAAGGAGCAATCCGGCGAATATAGTCGATAAGATTAAATTTATCTCATTAGAGAATTTTTCATACGACTTTTAATGTAGATACCCATTGAGTATGGGCTTATCGTTCAAATTTGATAAAGTCGACTTAAGTACTAATTCGCAATCAACCCCGGTGAATGTTCAGTTTCAGCCAAAAGCTGATAGTGTCGGAGCAACAAAAAAGCGGTCCGAAGACCGCCTTTCTATTGTCGCCATGAAAGACGAAAGTGACGCCTTACTTGAGGTCAGCCACCAGCGCATTGCGCACGGTCTGCGGGATCGGGTTGATCGCGGCCTTGTAGCGCGGGTGATCGACGCCAACCGCGAGGCCGACACCGTACTTGAGCGCAGCTTTCATTTCCTTGGTCAGCTCGAAGCGCAGGAAATGCACCGACGACGCCTTGTAGTCGTTTTCACGATCCATGTCTTCGTCGGCGATGGAATAGAGCTTGGAGCTGCCTTCCACTTGAATCCAGACGCGATCCTCGATGCCGATCAGCTGCGACAGTTGACGCTTGCGCTCCACTTCGTCGGCGTACTCGAGCATCATCGTGGCCTTGAAGTTGCTGCCGTCGGGGATCAGCGGCAGGTAGGCGTCGAGCTCATTCTGAACGCCATCGCCTTCGTACGCCGCTTCGTCGCGAAGCATTTCCTGAATTTGATAGCGCACCGTCATTTCGTCTTCGAATTGAAGCGTCAGGTGGTTACCCAGATGAACGGTGCGATTTTTCTTGTGCGCCAACACCTCCGGTCGAAAGGTGGGACGCCGCTTTGCGTATTCTTCAAGCGACCAGAGATTAGCCCGTGACAAAACGGGCGCCGACTTCTTAGCCATAATCCAATCCGTGTGTAATCGATACATCCAAATCGGCGGGTTTGCTTCTAGTGGCGCCCTGCCCGATATACCGAGTTCGGTGCTGCGCGGTGCCAAACGAAGATTTGCTTCGTTTTTTGACACCCACTCCTGCGCGCACACGTTTGAACGGTAGACCTCAATTTTAGGTCGGCAGTTCCGGAAAAGCCAGACCTTGGGTCCAGCAATTCGCTCTAATGGCGCCCATAAGCACCATAACAGTGCGCAATCACATCACTTTGTGAGTACACACCAACCCAATTCCGGCTGAATGGCCACTTTCTGGCCCCTGTTTGGCTCGCCGCTGGTTAGATCTCTTCGTACAAAGGAAGCGTCAGGAATTCCTCGAATGCGTCCTTGGTGCTCATGTCCGCAAAAATTGCTGCAGCGCGATCAAATTTGCCTTCGAAGCCCCCCGCCTTGATCTTGGCAAGCTCCTCGGGAACCATCGCCTTGACCATGTCAGCCGTGACCTTGCGGCCGTCGTCCAGCACTCCCTTGGGCGTACGGATCCACTGCCACACCTGCGAGCGCGAAATTTCGGCAGTGGCGGCGTCTTCCACCAGGTTGTGAATCGGCACGCAGCCATTGCCCGCGAGCCACGCGCCGAGGTAATGAATGCCGACGTTGATGTTCATCCGCAGACCGGCCTCGGTAATCGGCGTTTCCGGCTGGAAATTCAGCAGGTCGGCGGCGGTGACGCTGACTTCCGGTTTCTGCTTTTCCCACTGGTTCGGCTTGTCGCCGAGCACGGCGACAAATTCCTTCATCGAGGCCTCGACAAGACCCGGATGCGCGACCCAGCCACCGTCGTAGCCGTCAGTCGCATCGCGCTTCTTGTCGGCGATGATGCCGCCCATCGCGATCGCATTTTTCTCGGGATCGTTCTTGATCGGAATCAGTGCACTCATGCCGCCAATCGCGGGCGCGCCGCGCTTGTGGCAGGTCTTGAGCAGCAAGAGCGCATAGGCGCGCATGAAGGGCGCGGTCATCGTCACCTTGGCGCGGTCGGCCAGGCAGAAATGGTGGTCGAGCTTGAACTTTTTGATGCACGAGAAAATGTAGTCCCAGCGTCCGGCGTTGAGGCCCGCGCTGTGCTCGCGCAACTCGTATCCCGTGGCGCCGGCCTGTCCGGCCGACAGCAGGAGGATCGGGATGCCGCCCTCGA
>CAYMSY010000326.1:0-4007 GCA_964393195.1 uncultured Alcaligenaceae bacterium
TTCGCCGATCAACTTCACCGTCGTGTTCAGCGAGCCGGTCACGGGCTTTGCCGCAAACGACATCTCTTTCACCGGCAGTACCGCGGGCGGAACACTCGTTGCCACGGTAACAGGCGGTCCCGCGACCTATAACGTGGCAGTGAGCGGCATGACCACCAGCGGCACGGTCGTCGCATCAATCGCCGCGGGAGCAGCCAATGACTCCGTCGGCAACCCCAGCGCGGCGTCGACCAGCATCGACAACACCGTGACCTACACCGACGCACCGCCATCGGTCACGATCAATCAGGCGGCGGGACAGGTTGATCCGACCACCAGTTCACCCATCAACTTCACGGTCGTATTCAGTGAGGCGGTGAGCGGCTTTACTGCGGCAGACATCGCATTCGCGGGTAGCACCGTCGGTGGCACGCTCAGCGCGGCCGTCACCGGTGGTCCCAGCACCTACAACGTCGCCGTGACCGGCATGACCACCAGTGGCACCGTCGTCGCGTCAATCGCGGCGGGCGCTGTGACTGATTCGGTTGGCAACCCCAACACGGCATCCACGAGTACCGACAACTCCGTGACCTACACCGATGCGCCGCCGACGGTAACGATCAACCAGGCTGCGGGTCAGCCCGATCCGACATCGAACGGATCCATCGCGTTCACCGTTACCTTCAGCGAACCCGTCACCGGCTTTGCCGCGAGCGGTGTTTCGTTTGCCGGAAGTACCGCAGGCGGCACGCTGGTGGCCACCGTGACGGGCGGCCCGACGGTCTACACCGTGACCGTGAGCGGCATGACGACGAGCGGTACTGTGGTGGTGTCGCTCAACGCGGGCGCAGCAGTTGATTCGGTGGGCAATCCAAGCGCCGCGTCGACGAGCACGGACCGCAGCGTGACCTATCAGGCGGTCGTTGCAGCAGCGGTGCTGCCGGTGCCTGCAACCACAGCGGGGGGCATCGCCCTGATGAGCGTCCTGCTGCTCGCCTGCGCCGGGTTCGTCACGCGGCGGCGCTACGCCATCGAGCAGTCGACGCCGCGCATTTAGCGATACACAGACGGCAATATCGATCCCTGCCAATGCCGAGGCAGGGATCGCGCTAAAAGCTGCAACCGCTTTTTCATCCGGGCCTTGCCTCGTGCGGCCTGAGCGCCTGATTTGCACTTTATCGACTTATGGCGTTTTGACCTCGTAAGCCGCATTCGAAGGTCATTTCAGCGAAAAGCCGATAACCTCGAAATACGCCAAACACCCTGAGTGGCGTTGTATTTTTGGCTCGCTGACGCTACACCAAACTACCTTCCTCCTACCCATTGCTACGGGGCATACAACGGCCCCACGCGTCGCATCAGCGACCACGGAGGAATCAAATGCAACCACTGAAAATCTGCGAGCGGCTGTCGCTTCGCATCACCCGTAACCCGCTTCGCACACTGCTTGCCGCCCTGACGGCGACGCTCGCGCTCGCACCTGCGCTCACGCACGCGGCCGACGGCATCACGATTTCGCTGATCTCGCCACGCGGCGTCGAGCGAACGCGCGAGGACTGGGCACCATTTCTTGACGACCTGTCGCGCAGCCTCAGAATGCCCGTCACGCTGCGCGTTGGGCTCACGCAAAAGGAGGTTGCCGCTGACATGATCGAGCGTCGGGCAGACATCGCGTGGCTCGGCAATTCGCCGGCGCTGGAAGTGGTCGAAGCCGGTGCCGGCGAAGTGTTCGCCGCGATGGTGCGCATCGACGGCAGCACCGGCTATCGCTCGGTCATCATCACCCACGCGAAGAGCACGCTGACGTCAGTGAGCGACCTGCTCGACGCGTCACGCCGGCTCACCTTCGCGGCGGGCGATCCAAAATCTACATCGGGCTACGTCGTGCCGAACTATTACGTGTTCGCCAGAATCAACCCTCAGCACGCGCTGGTGTTCAAGGACATCGCGCGCGGCCTGAAAATGGCGGATGCGCTGCGCGTCGCCCGCGGCGAGGCAGATGCCGGCACCTGCAACGATTCGGAGCTCGCCGTGATTCGCCAGCGCTACCCGCTCGAAGCCGCCAACCTGCGCATCCTGTGGCAGTCCAATGAAATTCCGGAAAGCCCGATGCTGTGGCAGCGCTCGATGAATGCGGCGCTGAAAGCAAAGCTGCAACGCTTCTTCACCGAATACGGCGCAACGAACGCACAGGAGCAGGCCAATCTCAAGCGCATCAACGGTCTCAAGCGCTTCCGGGCGTCGTCCAACCGGCAGCTGCTGGCCATCGCGGACATCGAAATGTTCAATGCGCGCACCCAGGTTGATCGCGACCAGAAACTCTCGCTGGACGAACGTGGCGCCCGTCATCAGGAAATCGTCAAGCGCGCGGTACGCCTGGAAACCGCGCTGCGCCAATCGAATTCGTAACGCGAACCATTCAGTGAACGGACGCCGCCGCACCCGAAGCGCGGCGGCCTTACACTCGGGTCGTTGTCAATGCAGTTTTCTTCTGTCCGATGCGTTCGCGAACCGCCCTTGTTTCCGCCGTTGCCCTGATCCTGGTTGTCGTCTTCTTCGCGTGGCGCACGGTTGAGTCCCGCCGTGAGGCTGGCAATGCCGGCGTGGCTGGCAACGCAAAATCCTCATCGTCCTCGTCATCCGCCGGCAGCAGCGGGTCCGGCGACAGCGGCTCGAAAGTCACCTCTTTCGATCCCGGTGCCGCCCCCGGCGCACTGAAAGCGGCCACCGGAGGCGGCGGTCCGGTCGATGCGCGCACTGCGCGGCTGCAAACGCTGACCAATCTTCAGACCCGTCCGTCGATCGGATTCGCGATACGTGAAGCGGCGGCATCACAGGAGCGCGCCGCCAACACCTTTCTCGGCGAACTGGTGTCGTTCTGTCTGCGCAATTCGACGACCACGGTCAAGGCACAGTCGAGCGCATCAAGCTACGTGCCCGGGCGTCTGCGTGCACCAACGGTGCGCGATACGCCGCAGATGTTCAAGGAAGGCGCCGAGCAGACGCGGTTTCAGGAGAACAACAAGCTGATTCAGGACGTGTGCCGCGATTTCGATTTGAAAGCCGCTGAGGCGGAGGTCGTTGCTACCGTCGAAAAGCTCGCCGCTGCCGGTTCGCCCTACGCCGCCCTGCTCAGCGACGTCAATCCGCGCACCAACTACACCGCGCTGACGGCCGAACAGTTTGAATTGATCTCGCGCGCGCTGGGTGAACAGGACATCGGTACGCTGGCACTGCTCGGCCAGCAGGCGCAGTCGATGATCAATGCGGCCATGCAGAGCGCCGTTGACTCCAAAGTACCCGAGGCACGCTACTTTGGCGACACCTCGGGCACACTCGCGTGGCAACTCGCGCTCTGCCAGTTGGGCGCCTACTGCGGCGCCGACAGCGTCTGGGCACGCGAGGCCTGCTTCAAGTTCGGCGCCTGCGGTGGCGAAGACCTCGCCGGCTCAATCCGCAACGCACTCATCCGCGACGGCATCGACGCAACGCTGATCGACAAGCAGGCCGCAGCCTTCGTCAACGCCATCAGCAGCGGCGACCCGACCCAACTTGGCATGCGCCGCAAGAAGCCCTGATAACTGTTGTTCAATGACAGCGCGGCAGTGTTGCGACACCGCTGTCGCGGCAAGACCACGGTTTGCGGCTAGCTAACGTCGTCGGCGTCGTCCAGCTTCATCCTGGTTTCGGCAAGATCCGCTTTCGTGGCCTTGAGATCTCGCTCTGCTACCTTGCGACGGTCGACCTCTTCTGCAAGTGCTTTGTTGACATCGTCCAGATTCTCAGCGACCTGCTCGATGTCTCCTTGCACCGACTCGCTCTTTTCGAGCGCCGCAGCGATATCGCCGGACGCGATGACAGGCGCAGGAATCTCCTGTTTCAGGACTTCATTTACCACCAACAACTCGCGGGCGCTGGCCTCCAGTTTTTCCTGTGCTCCAAGCGTCTTTTGTAAAGCGTGAGGTAGTGCGTCAGGAACGGATTTTTTTGTCATGGGAATCACCGTCCTGTTTCAAACCAGCATTTTG
>CAYMSY010000327.1:0-3984 GCA_964393195.1 uncultured Alcaligenaceae bacterium
CGGAGCGGTACCGAGGAACAGTGTCACGGCTGTTGGCGCGCCGGTGTAAACGTCGGGAACCCACATATGGAACGGCACCACACCTAGCTTGAACGCGACGCCTGCTGCGATAAAGATCAGGCCAAGCGCGACCGCCGTCGTATTGGCCTTTGCCAGCGCAACCGAAATGGCACCGAGACTGATGCTGCCAGTTGCGCCATAAATGATGGACATGCCGAACAGCAGCAGGCCAGAGGCCAATGCGCCGAGCACGAAATATTTCATCGCCGCTTCGGTGGCGATCTTGTCGTCGCGTTTGAGTGCGACGAGCGCGTACATCGACAGGCTCAACAGCTCAAGCCCGAGGTAGGCCGTGAGCATGCTGGCAGCACTGGAAATCACCATCATGCCGAGCGTGCCGAACAAAACCAGAGCCACGAATTCACCGTTGTCGAGATTGTGCTTCCTGAGGTAATTCCACGAATATGCGAGTGCAATCGCTGCCGACAGCAGGATCGCAAGCTTGAGCACCGTGGAGACACCGTCAATGACTACCAGGCCGCTGAATGCGGATTCCACCGGCACGCTAACGGTCGTGCAAGCAAAGACCGCTGTCCAGAGCAGTGCTCCGATACCGCATGCATAGGTAAACCATTTCTGGCCGCGAACTACGAAGAGATCAACGATAAGAACCAGACCTGCCAGCGAGAGCAGGATGATTTCCGGGAGAACGAGAAGGATGTCTTTCATTTCGATGGTCTCGTTCGATTACAGCTTGCTGCGCGCAACGTGCTTGATCAGTTCGTCGACGCTGGTGTGCATCACTTCGGTAAATGGCGCGGGATAAAGGCCCATACCGAGCACGCAGGCGGCCACGAGCACCAGCATCCAGAATTCACGTGGCGTGACGTCCTTCATGTCGCGAACGTGATCATTCGCGATATCACCGAACATGACGCGCTTGTACATCCACAGTGTGTACGCAGCGCCCAGAATCAGCGCGAGCCCGGCGCAGGCTGCTGTCCAGAACATGCCTTGCTTGACGGCCGCGAGCGTCACCGTGAATTCGCCGATGAAACCGGATGTTCCGGGCAGACCGGCATTGGCCATACCGAACAACATCATGAGCGCAGCAAACTTGGGCATCACATTGACCACTCCGCCGTAGTCCGCAATGTTGCGGCTGTGCAGGCGGTCGTACAGCACGCCAATGCACAGGAACATCGCAGCAGACACGAAGCCATGCGAGATCATCTGCATCAGGCCGCCTTCGATGCCGAGGGCACTGCCCTGCCCGCCTACGAACAGGAAGAAGCCGAGCGTGACGAACCCCATGTGCGAGATTGACGAATAAGCGACCAGCTTCTTCATGTCGGTCTGGACCAGTGCCACGAAACCGATGTAGACGATGGCAATCAGCGAGATAGCTACGACAAACGGTGCCAGCGTGTGCGATGCATCAGGCACGATGGGCAGGATGAAGCGCAGGAAACCATAGGCGCCGAGCTTCAGCGTGATGGCAGCCAGAATCACCGAGCCGCCGGTCGGCGCCTCAACGTGCGCGTCAGGCAACCAGGTATGTACGGGCCACATCGGCACCTTGACCGCGAAGGCCATGAAGAACGCGACAAAGAGCAAAATTTGCGGAGCTTTTGCGAGCGGTACTTTGTGGAAGTCCGCGATCGAGAAGCTGCCACCAGACACGTTGTACAGATAGAGCAAGGCAACCAGCATCAGCAGCGAGCCAAGCAGCGTGTAGAGGAAAAATTTGATTGCAGCGTACAGGCGATTTGGACCGCCCCAAATACCGATGATCAGGTACATCGGGATCAGCATCGCCTCGAAGAACACATAGAACAGCATCGCATCGGCCGCGGCGAACGAGCCGTTGATGAGCCCGGACATGATCAGGAAGGCAGCGAAATACTGCGCTGGCTGCTTTTCGATCACGACCCAGCCAGCGATCACCACGAGAATGGTGGTGAAGCTGTTGAGCAGCACGAACCACATCGAAATACCGTCAACACCAAGGTAATAACGAATCTTGTAGCGATCAATCCACGAGACGTTCTCGACGAATTGCAGCGCGGCCGTCGAGGGATCGAAACCCGTATACAGTGGAATAGTGACAAGGAACCCGGCGACTGCGGCGAGCAGCGCAATCCAGCGCGTGAGGTTTGCGTTCTTGTCGCGGCCCGTGGTCATGACGGCCAGACCGCCAAGAATCGGAACCCAGATGGAAAGTGAGAGCAGCATGATGTGTGTAGTTGTCCCGCTCTGGCGCCTAGCGCAATAGCAGCCAGGTCAGGAAGGCGAGTACGCCCGCGACCATGACAAATGCGTAGTGGTAGATGTAACCGGTCTGAAGGTGTCGCATGACGCCTGCCAACAGGCCAACACCGTTGGCCGAACCGTTGACGAAAGCTCCGTCAATGACCGCGCGATCGCCAAATCGGAAAAGCCCCTCACCCAGTTTGCGTGCACCGCCGGCGAAGAAAAAATCGTTAAAGCGGTCGAAGTAATACTTTTCCTCGAGCACTTTGACAATGCCGCTGAACTGTTTGCGCAGTCTTGCTGGGAGCGCTGGATTGACGACATAGAGGTAGTACGCGAGTCCGACACCGGCCATTGCAAGCCAGAACGGTGGTGTCTTGAGACCGTGCAGGGCCATGGCCATTGCGCCGTGGAAGTCAGCTTTGACCGCCGACAGGGTATCGTGGCTCTGGGCAACAGCGATCACGCCCTTGAACCAGTCGCCATGCACCACCTTGTCGATGCCGAAGTAGCCAAGGATCACCGACGGAATCGCCAGCAACACCAGCGGCACCGTGACTACCCAGGGTGACTCATGTGGTTTGACATCATGGCCGTGACCGTGATCATCGTGATGGTGATGCTCATCGTGCGGGGCCTGGTCGTAACGCTCCTTGCCATGGAACACAAGGAAGTACATGCGAAATGAATAGAACGCCGTTACGAATACGCCGCAGAGTACGGCAAAGTTTGCGTAACCATGTCCGAATATCTTGCTTTCGTGCACCGCCTCAATGATGGTGTCTTTCGAATAGAAGCCTGAAAGCAATGGAAATCCGATCAGCGCCAGTGACCCAACCAGTGATGTCAGCCAGGTGATCTTCATGTACTTGCGGATCCCGCCCATGTAGCGGATGTCCTGATTGTGGTGCATGCCGATGATGACCGAACCGGCCGCCAGGAACAGTAGCGCCTTGAAAAAGGCATGGGTTACCAGATGGAACATGGCCGCACTGTAGGCCGATACGCCCAGTGCAACGGTCATATAGCCCAGTTGCGACAGCGTCGAATAGGCGACAACACGTTTGATGTCGTACTGGATGATGCCGAGGAATCCCATGAACAACGCCGTGGTGGCACCAATGATCAACACAAAAGACAGCGCGGTCGTCGACATTTCAAACAGCGGCGACATGCGCGACACCATGAAGATGCCAGCCGTGACCATCGTCGCGGCATGGATCAGCGCTGAGATCGGTGTCGGGCCTTCCATCGAATCAGGCAGCCAGACGTGCAACGGCACCTGAGCGGACTTGCCCATCGCGCCTATGAACAGCAGGATGCACGTAGCGGTCATTAACGAGACTACACCAAACGGCCCCATCAGGATGGAGATGTCTTTAAGGGCCGGCGCTTTTTCGAACACTGTCTTGTAATCCAGACTACCGGTGTAGGCCAGAACCAGTGCAATACCCAGAAGAAACCCGAGATCACCAACGCGATTGACCAGAAACGCCTTCATATTGGCAAATATCGCGGTCGGTCGTGTGTACCAGAAGCCGATGAGCAAATAGGACACCAGTCCTACCGCCTCCCAGCCGAAGAACAGCTGCAGGAAGTTGTTGCTCATCACAAGCATCAACATTGAAAATGTGAAAAGAGAGATGTAGCTGAAGAAACGCTGGTAGCCCGGGTCTTCTTCCATGTAGCCGATGGTGTAGATGTGCACCATCAGCGACACGAAGGTCACCA
>CAYMSY010000328.1:0-1494 GCA_964393195.1 uncultured Alcaligenaceae bacterium
ACGACGGCGGGCGCGCCGTGCGTGGCCCAGCGCGTGTGCGCAATGCCGGTGAAGCCTTCGAGGTGGGTATCCGCGACCTCGCGCGCCAGCTCGGCCACGCGGCTCACGCTGCGCGCGCGCTTGAGGCCACCTTCGGCATGCACCGCGACGCCGCACGAGTCGTAGCCCCGGTACTCGAGCCGCTTCAGGCCCTCAACGAGGATGGGGGTGATGTTGCGCGAGGCGACTGCGCCGACGATGCCGCACATGGGAATCCTTTGCTTTCAAGTTCGTGGTCGGCGAGGCGACCGGTTGCAGCGAAGCATAGAACGATGTTTGTGAATTGTTGGCGCGAAATGAATAACGAAATGATGAAAAATTGCACAATAGTATTCATGTGATGGAAAATTGCATAAATTGTCAGGAAATGTAGAAAATATGGATGAACTCGATCTTCGTCTGCTTGCCGAATTGCAAATTGACGCCGCACAGTCCAATCAGATGCTGGCGGCCAAAGTGTTCACCTCGGCGGCGACCACCTTGCGCCGCGTTCGGGCGCTGGAAGAATCGGGCGTCATTGAGCGCACCGCTGCAATCCTGTCACCGGAAAAGCTCGGCGCGTCGATCACGGCGATTGCCGAGATCACGCTGGACGTGCAGAACGCCGATGCTTTTGCGGCTTTTGATCAGCTTGTTGCGGCCGAGTCGGCCGTGATGATGGCCTGGCGAACCGCGCCGGCCGTGGATTTCACGCTGGTGCTCACGGTGCGCGACATGGCCGAATATCAGGCGCTGGTGCAGCGCACGTTCACCGCCGCGAACAATGTGCGCAACCTGCGCACCCGGTTCGCGACGAAGCGCGTGAAGTTTTCGACGGCGTTACCGCTGCCTTTGACTGATCGAAAAGCGTAACCACTTTTTTAGAAGAAGCGCATTCAAAATGGGCTAAATAACGAGAAACGGCGAAAGTCGATAAATAGAGTTTTCATCATATGAGCCCATATTTAATGGGCATCTACGATCAAAGCTGATAGAGTTTCGGCGCGGGAACATCCAGACTTTCAGGGCTTCGCGACGGCGTTCGCCGGCGCTTCGATCAATTGCTGCCGGAAGAAGCTGACGATCTTCACGTCCACTTCCAGTAGCCGCGAGCGGTCGAATCCCGGCGGGTCGTTGATCAAATCGCCGATCAATCCGGTCAGTCCCGGCGGCAACGGTGACAACAGGACGCCGTGCCCGGCGTCGGGCATATCGACAAGCCTGATGCAGGTTACGCACGCTGCGAGCACTCGCTCACTGTGAAATTTCGGCTTCAGCCAGGCGTCGCGACCAGCGGTGACGAAGGCAAGAGGAACTCGTGGCTTTGCAAGCGACGACAGTTCAAAATCCGCCGCGCCGGGGACGCCCGCGACGACGGCGACAACGCGCGGATCCCCGTGCGTCTGCATGGCATCGTCGTCAAAGCGGGCACGGATCACTGCGAGCGCGACCCAGCGCTTGATGGCGCCGAGCAAC
>CAYMSY010000328.1:1504-3965 GCA_964393195.1 uncultured Alcaligenaceae bacterium
CCCGTCACTCTGGCGAACGATCAGGCCGACGCAGGCCGCGAAGTCCTGATCGATGTTCGCTTCGCAGTGCCGCTTGAAATTGCCCGGCGACCAGGCGCCGCCCGCCATCGAGAGCGCCGTGTGGCCACCCGCCGACATGCCGTAGACGCCGACACGATCGAAGTCGAGCGCGATCGCGCGATGGGCGAAGCGGGTGTCACGGGCGACGGCGTCGATGGCGCGCGAGATTTCGGCAGGCCGCTGCTTCCAGCTGTCGGGGCCGGGGCTGCCGGGATCGGCGCTGTTATCGCCACGATGCAGCGGCACGGCGACCACGAAGCCGTCGGCCACGAGCGCGCGCGCCAGGTCTGAATGCACCCAGGCGTTGCCGCCCGAGCCATGCGAAATCACCACCAGCCGGCCGTTGCCGCGTACAGGGGCTGCATCGACAGCGACGCTGATCTCGAACGGGCCACGGCGGACGGCCGTCTCGGCGGTGTCGGTCGGATAGAACAGCGTGACCGGCGCATCGTCGCCGAAGGCAGCAACTCGGGTCAGCCCCACGCCGGCATCGGCGGCGCCGGCAAGTGCCAGGGTTGAAACGGCCACCAGTGCTGCAAGCCGGAAGCGCATGGCGAAATTATGTGCGAGGAAATCTTTCGGGGACATGTGGGCTCCTGTGATCGTGTGCATCAGCGGTTGCTGGCACTGAAGACACGATAGGGAGCAAAAAGCGCCGGGTCTCGCCGAAAGCTGCGCATTCGAGCTTTCGGCAAGGCGATTTCAGGAATCGGCGCTATTTTTTTGCCGAAACTCGCTGGGTGTGAGGCCAGTCATCGCCTTGAACGCACGATTGAATGGCCCGATCGACTGAAAACCGGCGGTTAGCGCAATGGTCAGGATTGGCAGATCGCGCTTTCCGGCGTCGGCCAGCGCAGCCTGAGCCTCACGCAGCCGGAACTCGTTGACGTAGGCGTTGAAGTTGCGGTGACCGAGCGAACCGTTGATGGCCCGGCGCAGCCGGTACTCCGGCGTGCTCAACTGCCGCGCGAGACCGGCAATCGTCAGGTTCTCCTGCGCGTAAACGCGACGGCTCGTCATCAGCGCAGACAGACGATCGAGCAGCGCCTGCTGCTCCGGGTCGGCCAAGGGTGGTGTCTGCGGCAGCGGTTGCGGTGGTAGCGGCGCGGCAAGGGGTTTGCCTGTCGATGTTTTCGCCGGGATTGCGAACAGCTCGCCGGACTGGATACGCATCAACTGGACTGAAGCCACCGCAACAATGCCCAGCAGCACCGCAATATCGAGCAGGGCGGCGGGCGCCGGCAGGATGCCGCGTGCCGACTGCGCACGCAGCGCCACCATTGCCACGGTGTAGGCCACCCCGCTGATCACCACAAAGGCACGCAGGCGGCGTCGGCTTTCGAGCAAGTCCACTGACCAGCGCCGCACGGCAGCCGCCAGCACCAGCGCGGCAAATAGCAGCGGCAGCCAGCGAATGACCATGCGGGCCGCCACATTCAGGTCACTGGCGGGCTGTTCGAACGAGAGTGTCAGGCAATACGTGACACCGCTGGCAAACATCATGACCCAGACGGCTGCATGCCAGCCGCGAAGCGCGAAGTCGTCATCGAACAGCAGTCGCGACAACAGCCAGAACAGCACCGAGTTGCCCACCGAAATACCCACTGGCAACGCCTGCCATGCCGGCAGCAGCCCACGCTCAAACAGCGGGGTCGAACTGATCACCTGCACACACAGCGTCAGTGCAAAACAGGCAAGCAGTCGCGCCGTCGGCCTCAACAGCAGGCCATCGCGCCACAGACGAAGCGCCAGCAGCAGGAGCAGCGCCACCGCCGCACCGCGCAACGCAGCGTCGACCAGCGCCGCAGCGAGCGGGTAATGAGTCACGTCGCCGGACGCGCAAAAGCGAGCGTCAGGCCTTCGGCCGCTTGCTCTCGTCGATATCCATCAGATGCCAGAAATGCTGGCGGTACGGGATGCGTTTGTAGTTCAGGAGCCAGGGCTGCATGATTACGTTTTGGTAACGAAATACGCCAGGCTGCCATACCGAATAGACGGTGGCGATTTCGTTCATCGTTTTGTAGAGCGCCCAGCGTTGCGGGCCGATGGGCAGGGTCTGCGCTTTCTCGTAAATCTCGTCGTACTGCTTAAGGTTCATGCGTGCGAAGTTCGACTGGCCAATACTCTTGCTGTACAGCAGTTGCAGGAAAGAGTTGCCATCGGTGCCCGATGAGTTCCAGCCCAGTCCCCAGAACTGCAGTTGCCCGGCGCGGCCCTGTTTGAGCAGATCGGGCCACTTCTGGGTATTGAAGGCGATTTTGATGCCGATGGAATCAAGTGCTTTTTTCCACAATTCATCGGTCTCGCGATCAATCGCGCGCGGGGAGGACGACCGGGTGATGACCAATGGTTTGCCGTCTGGCAGCTCACGATATCCGTCGCCATCGCGATCCTTGTAACC
>CAYMSY010000329.1:0-3948 GCA_964393195.1 uncultured Alcaligenaceae bacterium
AAAGGTCGCGCGAACCCACAAGGGCATCCCCGTTGATGTAGGCAGGGGTCACGCCTTCGCGCTGCCGTATCTGCCAGCGTGCCGGACTGGCTCGCAGGAATTCAACAACCTGCTTGCCTTCCTTGCCCACAGAAACGGAGGGTTGATCAAGCGGATAGCGCTTCCCTGCAGCGGGACCGGAAAGTACCGCCACACTGCCAGCGAGGGCCTGAATCTTGGCAGTGGTATCGCGGGCAGCGGATTGCGTCCGGGCGGCGGGCTGCGGAACAACCGGAGGTGGGGGCGCGACGACGGGCGTGTGCGGCGTTGCCGGCCGCGGCACCGGACTGCTGCCGGACGACAACGTGGTGCCTTTGGGTAAAGACGCGACCAGCGTAAGGTCAATTTCGGGCATTGAGCCGGGGGGCGATGGGGTAAGCAGTCGTGCTGCCTTAACTGGCGCCGGTGCACCGGCAGCGGTCGGACTGGCGGTATCGATAATGAGGTCCGGGGCGATGGGTACCACCGGCGGTGGCGCGGCGGGAGGTTGCACTACTACGGCCGACTCGGTATTGACGCGTTCGCCGCCCGGTGCAGGTTGTGCAAACGGTTCGGCTGACTCCGGCTGGACAAATCGCGAAGCTTCGTCCAGTTCGGCAAAGTACATGAGGCTTTCGCGCCCCACACCGATTTGATCGCCGTGCCGTAACGTGTGAACCTCAACACGCTTGCCGTTGACGCGTGTACCGTTGGTGCTACCCAAGTCCTCAAGGATGGCAGAGCCCGGAAGTTGCCGTATGACGGCGTGCTCAGAACTGATGCCCGGATGCTTGATGCGGACGTCGCAGCGGCTGCTTCGCCCGATCAGGTTTTGCTCCGCTTTCAGCGGGAACTCAATGATCGTGCTGTCGGGTTGCAACCAGAAAAGCTTTGCCATGTCCGTGCTACTTTTCAGAGGGTTTCTTCAGAAATTTTTGCCACCACAGATCGGCGAGCACCAGATCACCCACCTTGATCAGGATGACGGATATGTTGTCGCGTCCGCCGTTGGCGTTTGCGGCGTCAATCAGCTGTTTGGCGAGATCGGGCGGCGGCACTTCCTTGGCCATGAGCACCTGCAGTGCCTCCGGCTTCACCAGGTCAGACAGGCCATCAGAGCAGAGCAGGTACAGATCACCGGGGCGCGTCCGGAACTCCTGGACGTCGGCTTCGGCAATGGCGTCAATGCCCAATGCCCGGGTAATGAGATTTTTCTGCGGCGAATGCTTGGCATCTTCTTCAGAAATGAGGCCTTTTTCCAGCTGATCCTGCACGTAGGAGTGATCGCGAGTGAGTTGTTCCAGTACGTGATCGCGGAATCTGTAACAACGGGAGTCACCGACGTGAGCGATCCCTACCCGGCCATCATAAAACCGCGCTGCGACGATGGTCGTACCCATGCCGTTGAGCTCCTCGCGACCGCGTGCCACACTGCAAATTCGATTATTTGCTTTTTCGATTGCGCTGCGCAATTGCCGCATGGCGACCGAGATGCCGGTGTCGGGATCCACGCGACCGAGTTCACTATCGGTAATCGAAGTATCCGCCGACTCCTCGCGAACTACGTCAACGGCGAGCTGACTCGCGACTTCCCCAGCCTGATAGCCGCCCATGCCGTCTGCCAGCACTACCAGTTTGCGTTCTGAATCGACCAGAATGGCGTCCTCGTTGTGGGCTCGCTCGCGTCCGACGTCCGTGCCGCCGGCGAACGCCCACGGTCGAACATTGGCCGGTTTTGACTTGGTTCCGGAAGAGGGGCGCGACGATGACATCCGCATAATGTACTAAACGTGAGCGTGTCACGCGGCTGCATCAACCAAAGTTGGCTTCAGCACACGTATTGCGTCGGCACATGCGATGCCAACCAGGAAGCCACGCTTGCCACCATTGATGTAAATACGTGGCAACTCGGCGATCGTCCTTTCCATGTAAATCGGTATAGTTTTTCGCAACCCAAACGGTGATGTTCCTCCCGTGAGGTAACCGGTGTGACGGTGCGCGGTGTCAGGGGCGCAGGGTATGATGGTCTTGCTGCCGCGGGTTCTGGCTAAATTCTTGACGGACACCTCACGATCCCCGTGTTGCAGGCAAATGAGCGGCTGCTTGTTTTCGTCCTCAAGGACGATGGTCTTGATGACACTGTGCTCGTCCACTGCGAGCTCGGTAGCAGAGTGAGCAGTTCCGCCACGCTCCACGTAGTCGTAGAGATGTGGCGAAAACGCGACACCCGCATCGCGTAGAGCGCGAACGGCCTGAGTGATCGGGAAGGCTTCTGTTTTCGCCATGTCGGTTTCTTCTTGGTTAGCCTCGCGGGTGATGCTGCTGGTGAACACGCTTGAGGCGTTCCCGCGCCACATGAGTGTAAATTTGAGTTGTGGTGATGTCACTGTGCCCCAACAGCATTTGCACTACCCTGAGGTCTGCGCCGTGATTAAGCAGGTGCGTCGCAAATGCGTGCCGCAATGTGTGGGGAGAGAGAGATTCCGGGTTGATGCCTGCCGTCAGCGCATGCCTCTTGATGAGGTGCCAGAACGTCTGTCGCTTCATCGGTTCACCGCGCGCAGTCAGGAAAACAAAGTCACTGCGGCTGGGCGGAGGTAGCCAGCCAGCACGTGCACCCGACATGTAGCGAACCAGCCACGATACCGCCTCCTCTCCAAGCGGCACGAGACGTTCTTTGGAGCCTTTGCCGACAACTTTCACGACCCCTTGTTCTGCGTTTAGCTGGATTAGTTTCAAACCGACGAGTTCGCTGACCCTAAGCCCGGAGGCGTATAACGTCTCCAGCATGGCACGATCCCGCTCACCGAGTGGGGTAGTAATGTCGGGGGCCGCCAAAAGGGCTTCAACCTGTTGCTCTGAAAGATTTTTCGGCAAATATCGCGTTGTTCGGGCCGCATCGACCTGCTCACAGGGATTTACGGCCAGAGCGCCGGATTCAACGCGCCAGCGATAAAACCGCTTCAACGTTGATAGGCGGCGATTGACCGAACTGGACCGTGCTTTTTCATGAAACTGCGCGGCCAGATAGCGCTCAACGTCGCCTCTGGACGCGATGGCTGGGGCTGTGTCCATCGCGTCGCACCAGTCAAAGAAGCGGACCATATCCAGTCGGTAACTCGCCAGAGTGGACTGCGCCAGTCCATCTGCGAGCCACAGGTGGTCACAGAATCGGTCAATTTCCTCATAGGCCCTGACTGTCATCGCGAAGTGCAAGCGCGACGCAATTCACTGCCCATAGACAGTGTGTCATACACCGGCAGTCCAGTAGCCCTCCGCACCACCTCACTGTACGGCGGCATATTTGCGCATTCGAACAGCCACGCACCAATTTCGGGATGTTCGCTTTGGACACGTTGAGCCAGATCGACCCACTCCCGCTGGGCGCGCTGAATGTTGAGCGGTACTGCACCATCCAGAATGGCAGAGACGAAATGCGAGTCAGGCGCCGGCGAGAAAACGAGAGCATCTGGGGGAATGTTCGCGGCCCGATGGACATCTTCGTCCATCGCGCTGGCGTCAATGGTCAGAATGGCGAGTCGACGCGGCGCCAGGATTTCACCCTGCAAACGACGGAATTGCGTCAATGTAGAAGTCAAAACGGGTACCGCCAGTGCGTCGTTAAGCGCTCTTTGGTGGCGGACCAGAAAACCGCAGGTGGTGATGATGGCCTTTGCCCCTCTCGCCATGAGTTTTTTGCCAGCGGCAACAAAAGGGCCAATGTCTCGTGACATACCGTGCACTATTGGCCGCGCGTAAGCGCCAGCCACTCGCTCGACAATAACCGGGAATGGCCATGACTCTGGGTTCCCGGCGTCTCCAATCGGGCGATCGAATGTGGTGTCGAGCATCAGGATGCCGAGAGGCGCATTCATCTAAGAACCAAAATTTTGAGTGCAGATCACTCGTCAATGCGAATTATCCAACGTC
>CAYMSY010000330.1:0-3934 GCA_964393195.1 uncultured Alcaligenaceae bacterium
AGCAGTTTGTCGGTGATGACTGGCACGGGTAACTTTCCACCCAAAAACGGGTATCGAGAAGTGTTACCCGTAAAGTTACCCGGTTGGTACCCGCGCTGCAAGGGGGCAGTACGGGGCGGATAGAACCATCGAAACGCTTGTAAGTCCTTGTTTCTTATTGCTTATTTGGACTTACTGGGACTCAATGGAACAGTGTATTGGTGGCGCTTCAGGGACTCGAACCCCGGACCTGTGGATTATGATTCCATCGCTCTAACCAGCTGAGCTAAAGCGCCGTTTCACCTACGCAACACTTGGCGTTGTATTCCACCGAATTTGTCGTGTTTTCGTAGCGAAGCCTACTATTGTTGCGGATCGGGCGTTTTTTGTCAAAACCGGGGTGACGCTCGCCACTTGAATGCCGCATTCAGCTTTTCGCTGAAATCGCCATTTCATGCGGCTTGGGGCGCAATAGTGGCAATAATTGAGTTTCCGCAAAATCGACCCGCAAGCCGTACGCGGACGCCATTCTTGCAGAAAGCTGTTAGCTCGCAGAGTACTTGCGACGGATCATTTCAACGCGCGCCCGGTTGACGCCCATGTCGCGGCGGCCCAGGCGGGACGCGGATCGCACGTGAATGACGCCGGCGGCGGCATCGACGCGAGCCTCGAAGTCATCGACAAAACGCATGGTCTTCGTCCGGCATTCGGCGTAGAGATAGCCTTCTTCGACCTTGATGAGGGTGACGCGGTCAAGCGACTGCAGCACTGCGCCGAGCTTTGCGAGCGCCGCCTTCGGGTCGCCGCTGAACGCGATCGGCGCGACATAGGCTGGGTTCGCGGGATCGACGCCTTCACTGACGACGCTGTTGGGTGTCTGTTTCGGGCCCGAGAGCTTGCCGTCGCGAATGCCGAGCGTGGACGGTCGGCCGCCGAACCAGCGCGAGTCTTCGCGCCCCGTGAGGTTGACGAAAATCAGCCACGCCAGAAACGGGATCAGCACGACGAGCAGCAGCAGGGCGAGGACACGGATGAGGACGATCATTGTTTTCTCCTGAAGGGCGCGCTGACAACGCCCGCAGACGAGCGCGCTAACGCCGCGCAGCGATCAGCGCGTTGGCAAATTCGACAAAGCCGGCGCCACATTCCGCGTCGCACAGCCAGGCAGGCGGGGTGGCGATTTTTTCAAGACTGGCGCGCACATTGGCCACGCCCACCGAGACCGGAATCGAGGCGAAGAGGGACGCATCATTCGGTGAGTCGCCGATGAAGGCGGCACACGCATGCACGGCGTCACGATCCATGTCGAAGGCGACCTGCATCAACGGATAAACGCCGTCGGCCTTTTCGTTGCTGGGACTGTAGGCGTGGATGTGGATACTGCTGACGGCGGTCTGATAGCCCTCGGCGCGCATTGCGGCCACGATTTCAGCGACTGTTGATTCGCTCACGCCGTGCGATTGTTCGGCGTAGTCGATGGCGAGGTCGGTCAGGCGATACGGCTGGTCAGCACTCACGCGCACCTGCGGGTAACGCCGCGCGATGGCGTCCCCGAACGCACGCAGTTTTTCGATGTAACCGGGGCCGCGGTGCTCCTGATGAATGACGCGCTGACGGGCGATGCCCTGCGCATCCTTCCACGAAATGACACCACCGTTCTCGGTCACGCAGGCGCGGATCGGCCAGGTTGAGAGCATGACATTGCCCCACCCCGAGGGACGGCCGGTGACCGGGATGGCGGTGATGCCGGCATCGCGAAGTGCGAACAGCGTGGCGTAGGTTTCCGCCATCAGCGTGCCGTGCGTGGTGAAGGTCTCGTCAACGTCGAACAGCAGGAAATCGACGCTACGCAGCGTCGCCACATCAATCGAAGCAAGCGGCTGCAGGCGCGCGATGTCGTGAAGGATTGCGTTCATTTTTATTTGAGCATCGCCTTGATAGCGGCATCGGCGCGCAGTTTTCCACCCGGCGTGAGCAGCAGGCCGGCTTTGGTGCGACGCGAAAGTACGGAGTCCACGCTATTGGCCCATTCGTGGCCGCGCAGATATTCGATTTCACGCTCCGACAGCACATCATCAAAGCACTCGCCGAGCGATGTGCCATTCGCAATCAGCATCGCAGCGTCAAGCCCGTAGCGCGCCACGAGCAGCTTCGCGTAGCTCGCATGAACGCCCGCCTGCACGAGCGCATCGTGCGTACGCGCCAGCGCAGCGGTGTCGGCGCCCGCCTGCAGCGGCGTGTCCGTCCACGAAGCGCGTTTCGCGTGAGGGAACGTCGGCAGCAGCTTGTCGAGCGCGTGCTCGGCGAGTTTGCGGTACGTGGTGATCTTGCCGCCGTAGATATTGAGCAGCGGCGCACCGCCATCAGCCGTGTCGAGTTTCAGCGTGTAGTCACGCGTGATCGCGGACGGATCGTCGCCGCCGTCATCATAGAGCGGGCGCACGCCGGCGTAGGTCGACTCGATGTCGTCCTCGGAGATGGGCTTTGCGAGATAAGTGTTGGCCAGGGCGAGCAGGTATCGGGTCTCTTCATCGCTGATGTGCGGTGCGTCGTATTCATCGACTTCAACATCGGTCGTTCCGACCAGCGAAAAATGGTCAAGATACGGAATCACGAAGACGATGCGGCCGTCGCGGTTCTGCAGGATGTAGGCATGGTCTTCGCCATGCACGCGCGGCACGATGATGTGCGAGCCCTTGATGTGCTTGACGGTTTCCTTCGTGGCGGGTGTGCCGATGCTGGACAGCAACGACTTGACCCACGGCCCGGCAGCGTTGACGATGGCGCGCGAGGTGACGACGTCCTCGTGACCCAGCGCGTCGCGAAGCAGCACTTCCCAAAGGTTGCCGACGCGTTTTGCACTGACAAACCGGGTTCCGATGCGGATGCCGGCACCACGACGCCGGGCGTCCTTTGCGTTTTCGACAACCAGACGTGCATCATCAACCTGCGCATCCGAATAGACAAAGCCGTCCGTGAATTTCGCATTCAGACCGGCGCCCCACTTGGTGGCTGTTAGACGGGTTGCGAACGATGTGGGCAGGGATTGTTTCTGACCGCTCCAGCCACCCAGGCGGTCATACAAAAATAGCCCCGCGCGCAGCATCCAGCGCGGCCGCAGGTGCGGCTCGTGTGGCAACACAAACTGAAGTGGCTTGATCAGGTGCGGCGCCACACGCAACAACACTTCGCGCTCGGCGAGCGCTTCGCCGACCAGACGAAATTCGTAGTGCTCCAGATAGCGCAAACCGCCGTGAATCAGCTTGGACGACCATTGCGAGGTGTGCGCCGCGAGATCGTCTTTCTCGACCAGCAGCACCGACAGCCCGCGGCCCACGGCGTCGCGCGCGATGCCGGCGCCATTGATGCCACCACCGACAACCAGAAGGTCAACGGCGGGCGCGGGGTACTGCGTGGACTGCATGACCTAATGGTAGCGAAGCGCCGGCGCTCAATCCGGCGAATCGTCCACTGTACGTTGCTGGCGGAAACAAAAAGGGCGACCCAAGTCGCCCTTTGCATCTCGCCAGCGTCGCGAGTTACTTGCGACGCAGCTTGCGGATGGCCGCGAGTTGCGCAACGGCGGAAGCCAGCTCGGCCTGCGCAGCCGCGTAGTCGATGGCCGCGTCCTTGTTACGCAGCGATTCTTCAGCGCGCTGCTTGGCCTCATTGGCTTTCGCCTCATCGAGGTCGTGACCGCGGATGGCGGTATCAGCCAGTACCGTCACCACATTCGGTTGCACTTCAAGAATACCGCCGGCAACGAAGACAAACTCTTCCGTACCATCGGCCTTCTCGATGCGCACGGCACCCGGCTTGATGCGCGTAATCAGCGGCGTGTGCTTCGGCAGGATGCCGAGTTCGCCGGACTCGCCGGGCAGGGCAACAAATTTTGCCTCGCCCGAAAAGATCGACGCTTCAGCGCTGACGACGTCTACGTGGATGGTTGACATCA
>CAYMSY010000331.1:0-3906 GCA_964393195.1 uncultured Alcaligenaceae bacterium
GGGCCACCAAAGCACTCCGATGACGAACCAACACTCTACAGTCATACCGGCACGATCTCGACAATTGGCTCAGGTCGCTTGACCAAAATCGCGCCAATCGGCGCGATTTTGTTTCACGTGAAACATTACCAATCTTGTGACTTGATCTTTCGCGTACCGGCGCGAACCTCCGCCGTCACATCCGAAAACACACCTTCACGCCACTCAAAAAAGCGGGCACCGGGTAGTGCGGCCACATCTTTCGCCGGTAACCGGTAGCGGTAACGAATACTGCTCCACGTCGAATCTGGTTTTGCCGTGCCGTCCGGATTGGTGATAGTTCGCAACGGCAACTCGGCCGGCACGACCGATGCCGGGAACGCAAACAACCACGGCGTGCTTTCGGTCATAACGTGGCAACGCCAGACTCTTTCCGGCATCGTCGTGCGCGCCTTGATCGTGACATCCGAAAACATCCGGAAATACGGATGCACTGCCTGCGTCCCAAGGAACACGAAAACGCAGGGTGAATCACCGGAAACGCCCGCCTCAACCGTCCGGGTTGCGAGCACCGACAGCGGCTTCACGTCCCGCTTCACCCAATCGGCGAAAGACTCCGGCAACGGCCTGGTCGTCAACGCCGCTGCGACTGCGACCGCGACAATCACCAGCGATGCGACCACGCCCAACCGCCCGCGCGCAACAATCAGCGCAACCAGAACGCAGGCCGTCAACCACGGCGCGTAGTAGAAACGGGCAAACGTGATCGTGCCGAACGGGCCGCCATCCAGCATCACTGCAAAGTTTTTCGCGAGCGGCGTCTGCACAAGGAACGCTGCGAGCGCGATCAGCACCGCCGCGATCAGCAGACCGTTCAAGTCCGAGCCTTCGCGTCGCGTCCAAACTAATGCCGCGACCAGCGCACCGAGCAACCCCCATCCAAACCAGGCCGCCCGCTCGGCCCCGGCAATCAGCTCAAGCAATCGCGGCAACGAGGTAATCATCGCGGCTGCACCGTCAATCACCTGCGTGAGCGGGTCGGCACTGGCCAGCGCATAAGCATTGGCCAGCACGTGATGCCGCATGAAAAATGCAGCGCCGATGGCCACACCGAGCGCCACAAACAGCGAAAGTCGCCGCTTCCACGGCACCGTCGTCGCCGCCAGCACGACACAGGCCATTACGGTGGCGACCGGATACGCCAGCTCCTTGCTCCAGCACGCGGCGAGCGCGGCGAGCATCGCCAGCGGCACGGCGAACACATTGCCCTGCAGCGCGCGCACCACAGCAATCGCCTGCACGAGCAGAAATCCGGCCGCCAGCAAATCAAAGCGGTTGGACGGCCAGAGCATGGTCGCCAGCGCAAACGGCCCCAGCGCAAACAACACGACCCCAGCAACCACGGCGCTTGAGCGAAGAGCAAGCGCTCGCAACAACCACAACAGCAACCCGGCATTCGCCATGTGCAGGAGCAGATTGATCAGGCTGTGCGAAGCGTAATCAAGCCCGAAAAGCCGCGTCAGCAGCCACCACGACAACACGCCAATCGGCCTGAAGTAATACGGCTCGTAAAAATGGCTCTGCCAGAACGCGGCCAGCGGCGCATCAACCATGCGCGACGTCGCGAGGAAAACATAGTCATCAGCGACAAAGTCACCACGCGTTACCGGCAGATAAAACCACAGCAGAAACGCAAACAGCGGCAACAACAACGTCCACGCCGACGGGCCGCCCGAGCGCTCCGGGATCACAAAAAATGACTGCGATTTCGTCATCAAGGCTTAACAGCTTTTTTCTGAATGCCTTATTGCAAAGGGCATAGCAATGAATTTAGCCAATTGTCGACTTTTCATGAATATTGAACCCAAGCCCATTGAAATAAGGCGTTCAGAAAAAAGCTGATACCATTTCGACGTGGAGCAAAACGACGGCAGCGGCAACAACAGCGACGGCAACGACGCAACGGGCGCAACCCGCCCCCCGTCGCCGCCCGCCCCCGACGCTTCCGCCGGCAGCGAGCCTATCACGGCCCTGCCCGCCGTTGTGCCGCCAGTCGCGCCCGCCGCCGACGCCCATCCACCGCGCGGCTTCGTGCTCTGGCTCTCGGTCGCCCAGCTCATCAGCTGGGGCACGCTGTTCTACATGTTCTCGCTGCTGCTGGAACATTTCGAGCGCGACCTCTCCCTCACCCGCGTTGACGCCGCCCTCGCCTTCAGCCTCGCACTGCTGACCGAAGGCATGCTCGCCATCGTCGTCGGCCGCATGATCGACGCCGGTCGCGCCCGCCTGGTCATGTGCGCGGGCTCGCTGCTGGCGGGCGCGAGCTTTGTCGCGCTTGCCTTCGTGGATAGTCGGTGGCAGCTCTACGCCGTGTGGATCGTGGCCGGCATCGCCATGTCCGGCGCCCTGTATCAACCGGCCTTCTCGGTGCTGATCCGGCGCTATCCGCACGACTATCGCCGCGCCATCATCACGCTCACCTTCCTCGGCGGACTGGCCAGCACCGTGTTCATCCCGCTCGGCGCCTGGCTCATCACGCTGCGCGGCTGGCGGCAGGCGGTAATGATCATCGGCAGCCTGCAGTTTTTCATCTGCCTGCCCATCCACGCCTGGTGGCTGCGCGGCGAACCAGGTCCGCAGGCGCATCACAGCGGTGCATCCGCGAAGAAGCTCGTCGAATTCACGCATCACTTTCCGTTCTGGGGGCTCGCCCTGTTCTTCGTGCTGTTCTCGGGCATCACCACGGCAATGGGCGGACACCTCGTCTCCATCCTGCGCGAACGCAATCTGCCCGAAGCCTGGGTCATCGCCATCCCCGCCTCCATCGGCGCGCTACAGGTCGCTGGCCGCCTGCTGCTGTTCTTCACCGAAAAGCACATGGACGTGCACAAGGCCAACCGCTGGATTCCCACGCTGCTGCCCGCCGCATTGTTTGTGCTCGCACTGGGATTGCAGTCGCCGTGGATCGCGATCTTTTACGCACTGCTTTATGGCATGGCCAACGGCATGATCACCATCGTCAAGGCCACCGCAATGGCGACCTATGTGTCGCGTGAACGCGCCGCCTCGCTCAACGGCCTGCTCGGCTTCCCGACCGCGATAGCACGCGCCGTTGCACCGTCAATGCTCGCCGCGCTGTGGGCGATGACCGGCAACTACATTCTCGGCCTGTCGGCACTCTGTGCACTGGCCACCACCGCCGTGATCGCGTTCTGGTTTGCGCAGCGACACGCGCTGTCGTAAATCGTCAGCGCCACTTGCTTAGTCTGCGAATCATTCGCGTCATCGCGACACCGATTTCCTGTAAAACTGATGGGCAGCGAATGCGGCATGACCCAATGTCCTGACGTTCCGCTACCGCAACCGCCGGAGTGCATTTTGTCCGCTGAGTACATTCTTGAGACACGTGGCCTGACCAAGGAATTCAAGGGATTTGTGGCCGTCAACAACGTCGACCTCAAGGTTCAACGCGGCCATATCCATGCACTGATCGGCCCCAATGGCGCAGGCAAGACCACCTTCTTCAATCTGCTCACCAAATTCCTGCATCCGACGGCCGGCAGCATCGTTTTCAACGGCACCGACATCACCACCGAACAGCCCGCACAAACCGCGCGACGCGGCATCGTGCGCTCGTTCCAGATTTCCGCCGTGTTTCCGCACATGACCGTGCTCGAAAACGTGCGCGCCGCCCTGCAACGAAACCTTGGTACGTCTTTTCACTTCTGGAAACCGGAAAGCACCTTGTTTCCGTTGCATGAACGGGCGCTGCACTTGCTCGCAGAAGTGGATTTGCAGGATTTCGCCAATGAGCTGACGGTCAACCTGCCTTATGGCCGCAAGCGCGCGCTCGAACTCGCAACCACGCTCGCGCTGGAGCCCGAGCTGATGCTGCTCGACGAGCCGACGCAGGGCATGGGTCACGAA
>CAYMSY010000332.1:0-1473 GCA_964393195.1 uncultured Alcaligenaceae bacterium
TCCGACGAACGCTTCTGAATGAGTCGGTGCGGGATCTGTTTTTTGACGAAGGCTATCGTCATGCCATCAGCGTCAATGCCGGGCTTGATGGCAAGCTGCGAGCAAACGTGATCAATTTGGACGTTCGAAGAAGCATCGCCAACGTCGAACTGTCCGCCCCACCGCAAGTCGAGGTGGGATCCACGGTGCATTGGCCGGGCGGATCGGTAATGATCGCTCATGGTCCGGACGCCGGTTACAAAAGAAACCAAACTACTCTGCGTCGTTACTGTGCGCCATAGTTTGCGAGTCGCTGCACATCAATAATGCGAATGTCACGCTTGTCAATTTCTATGAGCTTTTCCGCCTCGAGCTCGTGCAGCACCTTGGAGAAATATTCTGGTGTCAACGACAATCGCGACGCAACTGTTGCTTTGCTGACCGGTAGGGAGACAACAAACGTTTCGCCGGCAGTACTGGTCTCAGCGTGGTGCTCGCGAAGAAGATAGCCTATGACGCGTTGCATTCCGCTGTGTAGTGCGCCTGATTCAATATCGTGCACCAAGCCATGCAGTCGCCGTGAAATACCCGCCAGCATGCGCAACGAAAATCTCGGGTCACGCTCAATTTCCTCCAGCATCGCACGTTTTCCAACCGTTAGCAGTACTGTATTTGTAAGCGCTTGCGCATTCAGGATATACGGCTTGCTCGTAAACATAAGTGCTTCCGCAAAGCTATGACCTGGTCCAACCAGTTCAATGACTTTCTCCTGGCCTGCTGGCGACAGCGCAAACAGTTTCACTTGTCCGCTCACCACGACATGAAACTCTTCACAGGGCTCGCCATAGTGAAAGATCGCTTCGCCGCGAGACAGTCTTCGCACTTGGCAGCCCTGCGCGACACGCTGCAATTCGGCGATGGACAGATCGCTAAAAAGTGGCAGCACCGCCAAAAAGCGCGGGATGTTGAATGCACTGACTTCCATGAGCCCCCTTGTTTTGTGTGCGCATTCCACATGGAACGCGCAGATTGTAGACGGAGGCAGGCCCGGACCTTCTTTGCCGGACTGGCTGTGCGCTGAATTTGTCAGGCTACGCGACGTTCACGACAAGTCGGTGGGCACAACAAGATCGATACCAATGTAAGCGCCAAAGCCGGCGACAGCATCCCGTGCAGTAACGACAGCCAGCGTGGCCTCAAGTCAAGCTGCATCAGCGCGTAGCCCATCGCCATTTCGACAGCTAACAGTATTAACAACCATCTGATAGAGCGGCCTGTCGCTCGCTTGCTTCGTCGCTCCATGACCACCAGTCCGATCAGGCTGACGACGACAAAGAGGGACGCCAAATGTAAAAAGGCCGGCCAACGGATACCAGTCATCTCCCATGCGCTTGTCGCTGCGCCGGAAGCTACGTGAATCACAAAAGCAATCAATGCCAACCAGGCCAGACGGCCAAGAGCCGGGATTGTGGGGACAACGGCCGAGGTCCGTGC
>CAYMSY010000332.1:1573-3894 GCA_964393195.1 uncultured Alcaligenaceae bacterium
ATGCGCGCTACGGTCTCGGTGATTGGCGGTAGCGTCGACGTTGCATGACCGTTGGCGTCAACCTCAGTCCAGAGACGCAGCATCATGCTCGCACCGAGAATCACCATGGCGAGCACTGAGCCGCCAGCACCAATCCACCGGAACCATGAGTCGTGTGCCCCGCCAGTTGGCATCGAAGCGTTCGTGAAGGTGGTCATCGGCGCACCATCAGGTCTGCGTGACGCAGGCAGCACAGCACGATCAGCAGAAACATGATGCCGCCTATGATGGCCACCAATCCGCCCAAACCCATGAGTCCCATGCCCCACATTTCCTGACTTGAACGCAACACCTGATCGGCACCTGCGACCTTGCGTTGCACGCCATAGCCGCCTGACCACACCAATCCAATAATGTGCAGGAGCTGGCCGCCGCCGTAAATAAGCGGCTGAATTGCCGCATATCGCGATTGAGGCGCAGCAAAACCAAGTTGCGGCAACAGGCGATAAACCACGCCCATCATCGCCAGCGTCACGCCAACGATGCAGCCATGGTAGTGTGCAGGAATGCGAACGTTACTGCCGCTAATCATGAAACCAATGATGCCACCGGCTGAAAACAAGATCAGCGAGGCGATCAGACTTGAGCGCGACGGCCGCATCTCTGCAGACAATCTTCGCAGTGGCCATAACGACCACAATACTGCAGCTGCGATCGGTGGAATCACCAATCCTCCACCATAGCGCATCAGCAAAGTTTGCGCCCGGTGGTGCTCAATTGATGTTACGTCGTAGGCAAGATAGGTGATCGGTGTCAGGAAAACCGCTAACAGGGCGATAGTGAACAAAAAAGTTACCACCCTTGGTGACAGGTGCAAACCGTCGCCGATTGATGAGGCGAGCCATATCCAGCCGACCAGCATTAGCAGCGTATATGCAAATTGCAGCACATGGCCACCGCCCCAGAATGTCAGTTCATAGTACGCCCGAGCGTCGAGACTACGTGGCACCGTGGCGATTGACCAAGCAAATGCAAATGCCGCCACAGCGGTCGCAACCATCGCGGCGCTAAGTCCGAAGCGCAAAGCTCCAGCGCCACTGATTTGCATGCCAACTGGTGACGCTGCAAGCATTGAACGAACACATAACAGAGCAATCCCTGCGCCAAACACCAGTAGGCCCGCTGAAAATACCTTGCCATCAAGGACCGGAACATAATTTGCCATCACGGGGATGGCGTTTTCTACGAATGGGGCTGCACACATCACTAGCGTACCCAACGTAGCAAGGACAAACGAGCACCATGCAAGCAGCCGAAAGCGGGAGGTTCCACTCAAGGTCCACAAGGTTCCGCCAAATGCGAGAAACCACACCAGTACGGACAGATCAACGTGCACCACCAAGGCCACACGAAAGAAATCAGTCATCGAAAACAACATTTGCAACTGCGGTGTTCGCGACAAAACCAGCAAAATCGAGAACAGTCCGGAAGCCAGCAACGCCGTCAGCCCCAGGGAGAGCCATGCTATCGCCAGTGTCTTCCTTGCATCCTGCGGTACCGCCACTTCGAAACGGAAGACTGCCTCATCAAATTTTCTTGAGCGAACAAGTGCATCGTCAGCCTCCCCAAGACCTACGTTCGAATTTGATGTGAAATCACTCATACTGCTGCTGTTCTAGCGTGATTTCGCCATTCGATCGGGCTGCGGTCGACAAATGATTGCGCAAGATCAAAATTGCATTGCGCACCTGAACAACGTCGCGTCCAGCCCAAACCACCTTGATTCGGTCACGGGGCGCCGAGGCGCGCAGGCGTGGCTCTCGTACCCCGAGCAGACGCTCACGCACCCATTGGTCACCAAGCCTGTATTCGCAATCGCCTTCGCGGCAACCTGCTATCACCATTCCAGCGGCTCCAGAGCGCGCAGCGTATTCAAGAAACGATGGAGGCAACATGCCGGAGCACTCTAGATCCATCACGGCGGTTGATGCGTCGGCCAGTAAGTGCAAGTCTGTCGCCTGACGACAGCTGAACAAAATGACCTTCTCTTGCCCAGCAAGATCTGTCAGTTTTTGCCGAAGGGTCTGACGCATTCTTGCAATGGGTTCATCTGGCATTTCGATGCCGGACACGATGTCCGCCGTGTGCCGAAATGGTGTCGATGACGGGCAGGATCCAACACAAATTCCACAGGAGGCACATAGGTCAGCATTGACAGAGGCTTGACTCGTGTGACGGCTCAGATCAGTGCGCGCGATCATCGTAACGGCGACGAACGGGCAATCTGCAACGCAACGTGAACAGCCGTTACAGTTGGCGAGATCAACTTGAGCAGCGGCTCG
>CAYMSY010000333.1:0-3882 GCA_964393195.1 uncultured Alcaligenaceae bacterium
GGACAATCACTGGAAATTCCACTCGACAAACTGCCGCCGTTGCAACCCAACCAGCTGTTTGAAATCACACTGGAACCCTACAACGGCTCGCCGCTCGATCGTCCGACCGGCCCGATCTTGTTCATTGGGCGAGCGGTCAAGATCATCTGATCGAAAGCCTCCCCGCGATGCAGGGGAGATTTTCAGCTAACGCCGCAGGCTAGGCACTCGCGTAACTCTCCAGCGGCGGGCAGGTACACATGATGTTGCGATCACCGTAAACGTCATCCACGCGTCCGACCGGTGGCCAGTATTTGTTCGCGCGCAGGCTGGCGAGCGGGTAGGCTGCCTGTTCACGCGTGTAGGCGTGATTCCATGTTTCGGTGAGCAACACCTCGGTTGTGTGCGGCGCATTCACGAGTGGGTTGTCGTCTTTCGGCCAGACGCCGGTTTCGACGGCGCGAATTTCCTCACGAATCGCAATCATGGCGTCAACAAAGCGATCGAGTTCGACCTTGGGTTCACTCTCGGTGGGTTCGATCATCAACGTGCCGGCGACCGGAAAGCTCACGGTCGGCGCATGGAACCCGTAGTCCATGAGTCGCTTGGCAACGTCCATGTTGCTGATGCCGCACAGCTCCTTGATCGGCCGTACGTCGATGATGCATTCATGAGCAACGAAACCCCCGTGTCCGGTGTAGAGCACGGGGAAATGCGGTGCGAGCTTCTGCGCGATGTAGTTCGCATTCAGGATCGCCACTGCGGTTGCCTCACGCAAACCATCGCCGCCCATCATGCGGATATACGCATACGGAATCGGCAAGATGCTCGCGCTGCCCTGTGGCGCCGCGCTGACCGGGCCGACCTTGCCGCGACCGGGCAGAAAGGGCGCAAGTTGTGACTTCACGCCAATCGGACCGACACCCGGACCACCACCGCCATGCGGAATGCAGAATGTCTTGTGCAGATTCATGTGGCTCACATCGGCGCCAATTTCCGCCGGATAGGTCACGCCGACCTGCGCGTTCAGATTCGCACCGTCCATGTACACCTGCCCGCCGTGCGCATGCACGATCTCGCAGATTTCCTTGATCGCTTCTTCGAACACGCCGTGTGTTGATGGATAAGTAATCATCAACGCCGCGAGATTCTTCGAATGCTTTTCTGCCGCTGCTTTCAGATCAGCCACATCGACATTGCCCTGCTCATCGCACTTCGTTACAACTACTTCCATGCCGCACATCTGCGCCGATGCCGGATTGGTTCCGTGCGCGGACGAAGGAATCAGACAAATATTGCGATGCGCGTCGCCACGACTCGCGTGATAACCGCGAATGGCCAGCAGCCCGGCGTATTCGCCTTGTGCTCCACTATTCGGCTGCAACGTCACCGCGTCAAAACCCGTGACCCTGCACAACATGTCTTCGAGGTTCTTCGTGAGCTCGGCGTAGCCTTTCGCCTGTTCGGCGGGCGCGAACGGATGCATGTTGCCAAACTCGGGCCAGGTCACCGGAATCATCTCGGTAGTGGCGTTGAGCTTCATCGTGCACGAGCCAAGCGGGATCATCGTGCGGTCCAGCGCGAGGTCCTTGTCGGCGAGACGGCGTAGATAGCGCAACATTTCGGTCTCGGAGTGATGCGTGTTGAAGACTGGGTGCGTGAGAATGGCATTGGTACGACGCAACGCGGCGGGGATTGCGTCGGTTCCATCGGGAATCGGACTCGGCAGCGGACATTCGATGGTCGCTGCGATGGAAAACAGCACCGCATCGACGTCGGCCTCGGTGTGCGATTCATCAAACGTAACGCCCACCGCTGACCAATCAGCGTAATGCCGCAGGTTCATGCCTGCGTGCCGTGCGGTAGCGACGATCTCCCCGTGCGCATCATGCTTGAAGGTGACGGTGTCGAAAAACTGCGAAGCAGGCACGTTGATGTACATCGCCTTGAGCCCGGCGGCGAATCGCGTAGCAAGTGCATGTACCCGGGTAGCAATCTGCCTGAGCCCCTGCGGGCCGTGGTAAACCGCATACATGCTGGCCATCACCGCCAGCAGCACCTGTGCAGTGCAAATGTTGCTGGTGGCCTTTTCCCGACGGATATGTTGTTCGCGCGTCTGCAGCGTCAGACGATATGCGGGCTTGCCCTGAGCGTCGATGGTCACACCCGCCAGGCGGCCGGGCATGTTGCGCTTGTAGGCGTCGCGAGTACCCATGTAGGCGGCGTGCGGGCCGCCGTAGCCCATCGGGACGCCGAACCGTTGCGTGGTGCCAATCACGATGTCGGCCCCCCATTCGCCGGGCGCTTTCAGCAGCACCAGCGCCAGCGGATCGGCCGCGCAAATGAAGAGCGCGCCTTTCGCGTGTGCTGCGTCGGCATACGGCGCCATGTCATGAATCTGGCCAGTCGTCGACGGATACTGCGCAAGTACGGCGAAGTAATCCCCCTCCTCCATCAGTGTTGGCGCGAAACCGACTTTCACTTCGATGCCCAGTGGTTCGGCACGTGTCTTCACACATTCAATCGTCTGTGGATGGCAATCCCCGGCCACGATGATCGTATTGCTATTTGATTTGGCCTGACGTTTGGCCAGCGTCATTGCTTCAGCAGCGGCGGTGCCTTCGTCCAGCAGTGATGCATTGGCGATGTCCATGCCCGTCAGGTCACAGATCATCGTCTGGTAGTTCAGCAACGCTTCCAGACGGCCCTGCGAAATCTCGGGCTGATACGGTGTGTACGCCGTGTACCAGGCCGGGTTTTCGAGGATGTTGCGCAGAATGACACCCGGTGTCACGGTGCCGACATAACCCTGCCCGATGAAGTTCTTGAACACCTGGTTCTTGTTTGCGATGCCGCGCAATTCGGCCAGCGCTTCTACCTCAGACTGCGCGGCGGGCAGCGTGAGCCGTTTCTTGCCAACAATATTTGGTGGCACTACTTTGGCGAGCAAATCTTCAAGCGAAGTCGCACCCACGGCAGCGAGCATCTCCATCTGCTCTTCGCGATTGGGGCCGATGTGACGGTAGAGGAAGTCAGACATAGTGCAAACGTTGTTTGGTGTTCAGAAAGTAGAGGGCAACTTGTTACCCACGCATCGGAGTGGCTGGAGGAAGTCCGCGTGGGCAACAAGTTACCCACGCTAAGAACTGCCACCTCCTCCCGCGTGGCGGAGGAGGGTTTCGTTTACATCGGCATTCGATAAACCAGAAAGCCACTGCGCTCAGCGACCTTGTTGTAGAGCACCATCGCCGTGGCATTGGTTTCGTGGGTCTGCCAGTACACGCGGCTTGCGCCTTCGATCTTCGCCGCGACATGCACCGCGTCAATCAATGCACGCCCGACACCTTTGCCACGCGCTGCATCAACCGTGAACAAATCCTGCAAATAGCAAGTAGGTCCCGGCGTCCAGCAGGTGCGGTGATAGATGTAATGAACGATGCCGAGCATCGTCTCGCCTTCAAACGCGCCGAGCGCGTACATCGGCTCGGCAGGGTCGTGAAAGCGCGACCAGGTGAGATCAAACTGCTCAGGCGGCAGCGAGGTTTTGTAGAACGTCAAGTAGCCTTTCCACAAAGGCTCCCACGCCTCGCGGTCGGCAGGTTCAAGCGGGCGAATGAGCACCATGACTCAGGCAATCATCGCCTTGTAAGCCGCTTCATCGTGCAACGCTGCGACTGCCGCCGCATTGGTCACCCTGATCTTGAAGAACCAGCCGGCACCTTCAGGATCAGTGTTCACGAGCGACGGATCGGCAACGACTGCATCGTTGACTTCGATCACTTCGCCGTCGACCGGCGCCTTCACTTCGGCAGCAGCTTTCACCGACTCGATGATCGCAGCGTCTTCTTTCGCGGCGAGCTTGCGGCCAACTTTCGGCTGCTCGACATAAACGAGATCACCCAG
>CAYMSY010000334.1:0-3877 GCA_964393195.1 uncultured Alcaligenaceae bacterium
AAGGGCACGATGGCGATTCCGCATCCGTATGGGCGCCTGCAGTTCGGCGCCGATCTGGAGCTGCACTTTGCAACGCTGATCGGCACCGGTTCCAACCCGAACGTTGCGGCTGTTGTTGTCATTGGCATCGAAAGTCAGTGGACGCAGAAAATCGTTGAAGGCATTGCCAAGACCGGCAAGCCAGTCATCGGCTTCGGCATCGAAGGTCATGGCGATCACCAGACCATCATGCATGCTTCTGCTGCCGCCAAGAAATTCCTGCAGGCTGCCAGCGAAATTCATCGTGTCGAATGCCCGATCAGCGAACTGTGGATTTCCACCAAATGCGGCGAATCCGATACCACCTCCGGCTGCGGCGCCAACCCGACGGTCGGCAATGCGTTCGACAAGCTCTATCCGCTGAAAACGACGCTGCTGTTCGGTGAAACCTCGGAAATCACCGGCGGTGAGTCGTTGCTTGAGGCACGCTGCCGGACGCCCAAGGTGTGGAAGGACTTCATGTTCATGTTCGACCGCTATCAGGACATGATCAATCGTCACAAGACTAGCGATCTCGCCGACAGCCAGCCGACCAAGGGCAATATCGCCGGTGGATTGACCACCATCGAAGAAAAAGCGCTTGGCAATATCCAGAAGATCGGCCGCAAGTGCAAGATCGACGGCGTGCTCGACAAGGCCGAAGCGCCAACCGGGCCTGGCCTGTGGTTCATGGACTCGTCTTCCGCGGCGGCCGAAATGGTCACGCTGTGCGCCGCTGCAGGCTACGTCGTGCACTTCTTCCCGACGGGCCAGGGCAATGTCATCGGCAACCCGATCCTGCCAGTGATCAAGGTCTGCTCCAACCCGCGTACCGTGCGGCAAATGAGCGAGCACATCGACGTGGATACCTCCGGCCTGTTGCGTCGCGAAATGACGATGGACGACGCCGGTGATGCGCTGCTGGAGGTCATGATGCGCACCGTCAATGGTCGCCTGACCTCGGCGGAAGCGCTCGGACACCGCGAGTTTGTGCTGACACGCCTCTACGAGAGCGCGTGATTCCGTCGTGATCGAGTTCTGCTTGATCTCCTGGAAAGTGACGCCGCGCTTAATGCGCGGCGTTTTTTCTTGTACGCTGCGGAGATCAGGATTGTCCGCGCAATGAGCACATTATCTGTGTTTTTAGCCTACAGCTTTTTCGCAAAACCCTTGTTTGATAAGGGCTAGTGTTGCAATTTTTCTAAATGTCGACTTCATGCTTTTTTCCATCCTATGCCCTATAAACTAAGCGAATCCAACAAAAGCTGACATCGTCGCAACAGGCCCGACAGATCAGTCAACGACAACAAGAGATGATGGCAACCAACTTGAACAGCCTTGACGGCGGACCGCTCTACAAGGGCGTACAGCGCTCGCTCATGGAGCAACTGGCCTCGGGCGAACTGAAGCCGGGGCAGCTGATCCCGTCCGAGCGCCAGCTCGCGACCGAGTACAACGTCTCGATCGGTACGCTGCGCAAAGCCATCGACGAGCTCGTCGAAAACCGCATCCTGATCCGCCAGCAGGGCAAGGGCACCTTTGTCGCCTCGCACGACCGCGAGCGACTGTTGTTCTACTTTTTCCATATCGTCCCGCAGCAGGGCATCAAGAGCTATCCGCTGGTGGAATCCGTGTTTTTCCACAAGTCCACGGCCGATGCCGAAGCCGCCTCGCGCCTCCGCATCGCCGTCGGCGCGCCAACCTTTCACATCCGCAACAAACTGTCGCTGCTCGGTGCCGTCGTCTCGGTCGACGACATCACGCTTGATCAGGTTCGTTTTGAAAAACTGACCCCGGCAATGTTCAAGGAGCGGCCGAACACGATCTACAACCTCTATCAGGAGGCGTTCGGCATCACCGTCGTCCGCACCGAAGAGCGGCTGCGCGCCGAAGCGGCGTCGGCTGAACACGCCAAGCTGCTCAAGGTAAAAGGCGGTGTGCCAGTGCTCACTGTGCGCAGAACCGCCTTTGACATGAGAAACGAACCCGTAGAGCTGCGCATTTCGACGGTCAACACCGCCGCGCACGAGTATTACGCCGAGCTTTTGTAGCAGCCGTCCCGGCGATTGCCTCCGCAGTCGATTTCCCGTTATAATTCAAGGCTTTCCCTGATCTACCTAACCCCCGAGCGCTAGCGGTCCATTTGACGTTTGCGGCGTTCAGAACCTTCGACCGCACAGGGGCGCGTCTGAAGTCACCGGAGTTCCAGTCATGGCACGCGTATGTCAAGTAACCGGCAAAAAGCCGATGGTGGGAAACAATGTTTCTCACGCCAACAATAAAACCAAGCGCCGCTTCCTGCCGAATCTGCAGAGCCGCCGCTTCTGGGTCGAAAGCGAAAACCGCTTCATCCGCCTGCGCCTGACCACCGCCGCTATCCGTCTTATCGACAAGAACGGCATTGACGCCGTACTCGCCGACCTGCGCGCCGCCGGCACCATCTAAGTCAAGGAGCTTCGATCATGCGTGAAAAAATCAAACTCGAATCCTCGGCCGGTACCGGTCACTTCTACACGACGACCAAGAACAAGAAGACGATGAGCGAAAAGTTCTCGATCAAGAAGTTCGACCCGGTCGCCCGCAAGCACGTGCTCTACAAAGAGACCAAGCTCAAGTAAGAACGCACGGAAGTTGGAGCGCGCTGATTAAGTCGCCCAACCACAGAAAGCCCGCCTGATCAATATCGGCGGGCTTTTTTATTGCCTGCGATTTTTGCTGTTCCCGCAGTCATGAGCCGCCCCGCTGTCGCAGCGGACGCCGCGTGATGTGTCGCCTTTTCGCCGCATCCGGCCACTGGTCAGGCGCGTGCAGTGGCGCAGGTATCGCGAAATTCGTTGTTCACCGGGGATAATGTGCCCGGATTTCCTAACAACAACTTCACCAGAGGCCTCCATGACCGGTTCCCGAATTTCCCGTATCGCCGCCCTGTCCGCATTGCTCGCCGCTACTGTTCAAACTGCTTCAGCGCAGGTAGCGCCCGTCATCGTCATCGCATTCGACGCGCCCGGTCCGGTACCGGTCGGCTCCTGGGGTATCGCCGCTGCGGCACTGTTCATCGGCCTGCTGGCTGCGTACTTCCTGCGCTCGCACAAGCGTGCCGCTTCGCGCATGCTCGCCATTGGCGCCGTTGGCGTCGCGGCCATGCTCGCCATCCAGGCTGATCGCGCTGAGGCCGTCGCCATACCGACGACCAATTTGACCGCCAGCCCGACCGCGCTCACCATCAGCGGAAGCGGCAGCTACCCCTTCGTCAATGCCGCCGGTCGCACGATTCTCCTGCGCTCAGTCACGCTGACCAACCCCGGTGGCCTCAGCATCGACACCATCAATTCGACCTGCACCGTTCCCAAGACCCTCGCGGTCGGCGAAGTCTGCACCGTCGTGGTGGTCAATAACAACGCCTGATTCCTGCGCACGTAAACAACAAGAAAAAGGCCCGCAATTGCGGGCCTTTTTTATTTGGCGGCAGAACGACGCAGACAACGCTAGGCGAAGCGCGCCAGACGATACGAGAAAGCCTGCAGCGGCGCAATGCCCGAGCCTTCCGCGTCCTTGCGCCACACCTGCCAGCGCGCGACGAGCTGGTCTTTCGACTCGGTTGAGCGACTCCACAGCGCCGTCAGTTCCTGCCGCATCTGATAGAGTTTCTTGAGCGATTCGCTGTGCGCGAACGCAGTAGCGAGGCGTGCGCGCTGCGTGTCCGCCAGCGTACCGGCGTCAGCACGGAAATCCTTGAGCAACTGACGGAAATTCGGCAGCTCGATTTCGCCCTTCTCAGCACGCGCCCTGAGTGCGGCGAACTCCGTTTTTGCGGTGCCCTTGACCAGTCGCGCATACTCCTGCATCACGCGATAGCGAT
>CAYMSY010000335.1:0-3858 GCA_964393195.1 uncultured Alcaligenaceae bacterium
TCAGGTGCGAGCCGATGTTGCTGGTCATCACGATCACCGTGTTCTTGAAGTCCACCGTGCGGCCCTGGCCGTCGGTCAGGCGGCCATCGTCGAGCACCTGCAGCAGCACGTTGAACATATCGGGATGCGCCTTCTCGACTTCGTCGAACAGGATCACGCTATACGGCTTACGGCGCACCTGCTCGGTGAGCTGGCCGCCCTCGTCGAAGCCGACATAGCCCGGAGGCGCGCCGATCAGGCGCGACACCGAATGCTTCTCCATGAATTCGCTCATGTCGATGCGGATCAGTGCCTGCTCGCTATCGAACAGGAACTGCGCCAGCGCCTTGGTGAGTTCGGTCTTGCCCACGCCTGTCGGCCCGAGAAACAAAAACGAGCCATAGGGTTTGTTTGGGTCGGCAAGGCCCGCGCGCGAGCGCCGGATCGCGTCCGCGACCAGCGACACGGCCTCGTCCTGGCCGATCACACGCTTGTGCAGCGCATCCTCGATGTGCAGCAGCTTGTCACGCTCACCCTGCATCATCTTGCTCACGGGAATACCGGTGGCACGTGACACGACCTCTGCGATCTCTTCAGCGCCGACCTGGGTGCGCAGCAGTTTCGGCTTGCTCGCCTTGCCATCACCCTTCGACATCTCGGCGTCCTTGAGCTTGGCCTCAAGTTCCGGCAGTTTGCCGTACTGGATCTCGGACATGCGCGCGAAGTCACCGCGGCGGCGCGCTTCATCCATTTCCAGTTTCAGTTTTTCGATCTGTTCTTTCACGCCCTGCGAGCCCTGCACGGCGGCTTTTTCACCGCGCAGCACTTCATCGAAGTCTGCGTATTCGCGTTCAAGCTTGAGAATTTCCTCCTCGAGCAGCGCCAGGCGCTTCTTCGATGCGTCGTCCTTCTCCTTTTTCACCGCCTCACGTTCGATCTTCAACTGAATGATGCGGCGATCCAGCTTGTCCATCACTTCGGGTTTGGAGTCGATCTCCATCTTGATGCGGCTTGCCGCCTCGTCAATAAGATCGATCGCCTTGTCCGGCAAGAAGCGATCCGTGATGTAGCGATGCGACAGTTCTGCCGCGGCGACAATAGCCGGATCGGTGATGTCGACGCCGTGGTGGACTTCGTACTTCTCCTGCAAGCCGCGCAGGATAGCGATGGTCGATTCGACCGAGGGCTCGCCGACAAGCACCTTCTGGAAGCGGCGCTCCAGCGCGGCATCCTTCTCGATGTACTTGCGATATTCGTCAAGCGTTGTTGCGCCGACGCAATGCAGTTCGCCACGAGCAAGCGCAGGCTTCAGCATGTTACCTGCGTCCATCGCGCCCTCGGCCTTGCCTGCGCCAACCATGGTGTGCAGCTCATCGATGAAAACGATGGTTTGACCTTCGTCTTTGGCAAGATCTTTGAGCACAGCTTTCAAACGTTCCTCAAACTCGCCGCGATATTTCGCGCCAGCGAGCATTGCCGCGAAATCGAGCGACAGCACGCGCTTGTTCTTGAGACCTTCAGGCACCTCGCCGTTGACGATGCGCTGCGCGAGACCTTCGACGATCGCCGTCTTGCCGACACCCGGCTCACCGATCAGGACCGGGTTGTTCTTGGTGCGGCGTTGCAGCACCTGAATTACGCGCCGAATTTCGTCGTCCCGGCCGGTCACCGGATCGGGGTTGCCGGGGCGGGCGCGCTCGGTCAGGTCGATCGTGTACTTGTCGCGCGACGGGCGCTGGCCTTCGCCTTCCTGCGAATCCATGCCCGTGCCGCCGCGAACGGCATCGATGGCCGCCTGCAGCGTTTTTGCATTAGCCCCGGCGTCCTTGAAGATTCGGCCGGTCTCGGACTTGTCACTCGCTAGCACAAGCAGAAATAGCTCGGACGCGATGAACTGATCGTTACGCTTGGTCGCCTCCTTGTCGGTCAGGTTGAGCAAGCCGTTCAGGTCGCGACCGACGTTGATGTTGCCGTCTCCACCCTGCACGCGCGGCAATCGCTCTATGCTGGCTTGCAGATCCTTGGTCAGCTTGGCAACATTGACGCCGGCACGTTGCAACAGCGATTTGGTGCCACCGTCTTCCTGTTCGAGCAACGCCATCAACAAATGCTGTGGCTCTATCTGGGTACCATCCAGCCCGACCGCGATAGACTGCGCCTCGGCAATGGCCTGTTGAAATTTGGTAGTAAGTTTGTCGAAACGCATGGGGCGTCCCTCCTGATTCATTGTTACTACTCAATGTAGGGATTTCCCGGGCCAATTCAACTGATCCGCATCAAATTTGAGGGAGCAAAAGTGCGCTGGCTAAAACGAATATTCCTGGGAACGCTCGCCATTTTTGCCATGATTGCTGGCGCCGTCGGAATCTACGTCTGGCGTAGCGTGCCGACAGACACCGCACAGTACGCGCTGACCGCACCACTTGGCGAAACAACGGTCAGCATCGACACCGACGGCATCCCGACCATCGAAGCCAAGTCCGAGCGCGACCTCGCATTTGCCGTGGGATTCATGCATGCACGCGATCGTCTCTGGCAACTCGAAATGCACCGCCGCATTGGTCGCGGTGAACTGGCGGAAATTCTCGGGCCGAAAGCGCTGGACACCGACAAATTCCTGCGCACGCTGGGTGTACATCGCGCGGCACGTGCCCAACTCGCCAATCTACCGGCAGATGTCCGCATGTTGCTTCAGGCGTACGCTGACGGTGTTAATAGCTACGTACGTGACGCCATGATTGTGCGTCCACCCGAGTTTGTGATTCTCGGCATCCAGCCGGGCATCTGGGAGCCGGCTGACACCGTGGCGTGGGGCGTCATGATGGCGTATGACCTCAGCGGAAACTGGGGCAACGAATTACTTAGGTTGCAATTGGCGGCAAAGCTGCCAGTTTCAAGAATCGATGAATTGCTACCCCCGCAACCGGGTGACAAATTTCCCGCCCACGGTGACTACGCAGGGCTTTATCAATCGCTGGGTGTATTGAAACCAGCTCCTGTTGCCGCCGTTGTAGTCCCGGACCCATTGCTCTTCCTCGCTGCCGGTACCGAAGGTATCGGCTCCAATAACTGGGTCGTGAACGGCAGCCGGACGGTGAGCGGCAAACCACTTCTCGCCAATGATCCACATCTGTCGCTGGCAGCTCCGGCTATCTGGTACTACACGCGACAAAAGGCGCCGGGCATTGACGTCACTGGTGCCACATTGCCGGGCGCGCCGTCGGTGATTCTTGGCCGTACAAAAGGGGTTGCCTGGGGATTCACAAACACTGGCCCGGATGTGCAGGATTTGTATCTGGAGGAGCTCAACGACAAGGGCGAGGTGCGCACTCCGAATGGCTGGGCACGGCTGACGACGCGAGCCGAGACCTTCAAGGTCAAGGGCGAGGCGGACGTGCAGATCACGGTACGTGAATCACGGCACGGTCCGATCATTTCTGATGCACATGCCCCCACCGCAAACGCAATCAACACAACTAAGTTTGCGATAGCCATGCGCTGGACGGCACTCGACGCCGACAACGCCAGCGTGCTCGCTGCCCCTGCGATGAACAAGGCACAAACGGTCTCCGAAGCCAAAGAAGCTCTGCGCAGCTATTCAGCGCCGCAGCAAAACGTGGTGATGGCCGATACGCTCGGTAACACAGCGTTCATCGCACCGGGACGCATCCCGATCCGCAAACCCGGCAATGACATCAACGGCCTTGCGCCGGCGCCCGGCTGGGACTCGAAGTATGACTGGGCCGGCTTTCTCACGTTCGATCAAATGCCGCAGCAGACGGTCGACACGTTCCTCGCTACTGCGAATCAGCGCATTCACGGCAACGACTACCCGCACTTCATCAGCCACCAGTGGGCCCTGCCGTTCCGCTTCGAGCG
>CAYMSY010000336.1:0-3845 GCA_964393195.1 uncultured Alcaligenaceae bacterium
GAACTGTTGCAGCAGACGGATCGTCTGATCAAGACGGTGCCCGAGGTGCTCAGTGTCTACGGCAAAGCCGGTCGCGCCGAGACCGCAACTGATCCTGCGCCGATGGAAATGTTTGAGACGACGATCCAGTTCAAGCCGCGCGATCAATGGCGTCCCGGCATGACGCAGGACAAGCTGGTGGATGAGCTGGATCGCATCGTCAAGGTGCCGGGTCTGGCCAATATCTGGGTGCCGCCAATCCGTAACCGCATCGACATGCTGGCCACCGGCATCAAGAGCCCGGTCGGCGTCAAAGTGGCGGGTACCGACCTCGCGGTGATTGATCGCATCACGGGTGAGATTGAGCGCGCACTAAAGGACGTGCCCGGTGTCAGCAGCGCGCTGGCGGAACGGCTCACCGGCGGTCGTTACGTCGACGTGAACATTCGTCGTGATGACGCGGCCCGCTTCGGCATGAATATCGCCGACGTACAGTCGGTCATCACCGCTGCGGTCGGTGGTGACAACATTGGCGAGACGGTGGAGGGGTTGCAACGCTTCCCGATCAGCGTGCGCTATCCGCGCGAGATTCGAGATTCGCTGGAGAAGATTCGCAAGCTGCCGATTGTCAGCGAACGTGGCGCGCGACTGGTGCTCTCCGACGTGGCTGACATTCGCGTGACCGATGGCCCACCGATGCTGCGCAGCGAAAACGCTCGGCTGTCGGGTTGGGTGTATGTGGACATTCGGGGCCGCGATCTGCGCTCGGCCGTCCAGGACATGCAGAAAGTCGTTTCCGAAAAGGTCATTCTGCCCGCGGGCTATTCGGTGTCGTGGTCAGGGCAGTTTGAGTTTCTGGAGCGCGCCACCGCTAAGCTCAAGGTAGTGGTGCCGTTTACCTTGCTGATCATTCTGGTGCTCTTGTACCTGACCTTCAAACGCATGGATGAGGCGGTGCTGATCATGGCGACTCTGCCGTTTGCGCTGGTCGGTGGCATCTGGTTGCTCTATCTGCTGGGCTACAACCTGTCGGTGGCAGGTGCGGTGGGCTTCATCGCCCTCGCGGGGGTGTCGGCTGAGTTTGGCGTGATCATGTTGCTGTACCTCAAGCATGCGTGGGATGAGCGCGTCGCGAAGGGCAAGACGAGCAATGAGGATTTGCTCGACGCGATTCGCGAGGGTGCCGTGCTGCGGGTGCGTCCGAAGGCGATGACGGTCGCCGTGATCCTCGCGGGCCTGTTCCCGATCATGTGGGGTACGGGCACGGGGTCGGAAGTCATGCAGCGCATCGCAGCCCCGATGGTGGGCGGCATGATCACCGCGCCGCTGCTTTCGATGTTTGTGGTGCCTGCGGTTTATCTGTTGATGCGGCGGAGGAGAGCTACACGCCGCGTCAATGCTGAACAAGTGCCGGCGGAGGGAAGAATCGCATGAGTACGCCTGCTATTTTCCTGCCGCATAACTTTCGCCTGGTTAGGCGTATTGCGCTCGTCGCGCCGGTAGTAGCGGTACTAGCGTTGTCAAATCTGCTTGGCGGATGCGCGACTCAATCTGCGAGGGCTCTGAGCGAAACGGCACACCCTAAAGCAGGGCCTTTGCGACCTTTTGATTCCTCGCAGCTTAGCGTCGCGCTGGTTCTTTCTGGTGGCTCCGTACGTGGGTTTGCACACATCGGGGTTCTGCAGGCACTCGATGAATTGGGCCTCGCCCCGGATTTGATTGTGGGCACGAGTGCGGGCAGTCTCGTTGGCGCGGGCTACGCAGCGGGTCTTAACGCGGGTCAGATCGAAGTCGCGACGCGCGCTCTCAACTGGTCCGTGATGTCCGATTGGGTTGTGCCACAGTTGGGGCAACCGTTACTTAAAGGCGAACTAGGTCTGGTGCGCGGTGAACGTTTGCAGCGCTTTGCCGATGCGCTGGTGGGACACCGACCGATAGACGCACTGCCCCGTCGGCTTGCCATTGTGGCGACTTATTTGCAGTCTGGAGTGCCTGTCGTATTCACGGCTGGCAATGTGGGACTGGCCGTGCACGCTTCGTCGGCGATCCCAGGCGTATTTGTGCCGCCGTTGATTGACGGACGACGCTACATTGACGGACAAGTCAGCAGCCCTCTACCGGTGATGGCGGCACGTGCTCTTGGTGCTGATGTAGTGATCGCGGTCGATGTCACCTATCCGCCGGAAGATGCCGCCATCACTACACTACCGGACGTCGTGTTCCAGGCATTCATGATTGCCAGTCAGCGACTGGTGAAGACCGAGCTTCAAGGCGCAAACCTGGTGATCCGACCGCGTATCCCGTCGAGCAACCAGTTGGGAATGGAGGATCGCAAGAAACTGATGGAGGCAGGCAGAGCGGCAACGCTTGAGCTTGCGGAGCGATTGCAGCGCATTCGACTGCTAGACATAGAGAAATGAATTAAGCCCATGGCTAACAGCTTTTTTCTGAAACTACCAATGAATATGGGCCTATCGCATATTTTTGAGATTGTCGACTTTTTGCTTTTTTTTGCCTCATGCCCCCATCAAATAGGCGTTTCATCAAAAAGATGATGTGCCTCTGTGCGACGGTGGATCGGAGGGCGAGCCTGGGCAATTCAGGACTACAGAAGGCATACCTCCCAGACAGTCAGCGCGCACTCAACAGTTTCGTCGCAGCGGCGCTCACGGTTTAGCGGTCGTTTTCGCCAGCAGCACGCGAATGTTTGATGCAGCATCTCCCTTATTCGTCCACATCCAGCAGTAGTCTTCTTTGCTTGGCGCAATGAATGTTCCCTGCCGCTCCGACACACCGTCCTGCTTTTCCGGGAAAGAGACTTCTTTGCCCTGATGAAAGTGAACATTGAAGTTCAGCGGCGCTGATGCCTTGAATTCCCATGTCACAGCGCTGCCCTTGGGTAGGTTCTCGCAAATCTCGACAAACTTGCCCGGTGCGATGGACTGGGTTCGTTCGAACTTGCCCGTAGCGTCCCATTTCACGTCGACGATTTCGGCGTGAGAAACGGCGCTGAGCACGAGCGCGCTCGTCCAGACCATCGCTATTCTTTTAACCGAGTGTATTTGCAGCATTATTTTGTTCCTCTCAATCGAAGTGCATTGGTGATGACAGACGCCGAACTCAAGCTCATGGCAAGTGCTGCGATCATCGGCGACAGCAACCATCCGGTGAGCGGGAATAGCACTCCAGCGGCCAGCGGCACGCCGAGCGCGTTGTAGACGAACGCGAAGCCCAGATTCTGCTTCATGTTGGTGATCGTATCCTGCGACAGTTTGCGGGCTACCGAGATACCGCGCAGGTCGCCTTTGACCAGCGTCACTTGGGCGCTGTTCATCGCAACGTCGGTACCGGTACCCATGGCGATGCCGATGTCGGCCTTCGCAAGCGCAGGCGCATCGTTGATGCCGTCGCCTGCCATCGCGACTACGCGGCCCGCCTTTTGGAAACGTTCCACCAACGCAAGTTTGTCAGCAGGTTTGACTTCGCCGTAGACCTCGTCAATACCGAGGTGTGTGGCAACGGCTTTTGCGGTGGTCACGCCGTCACCGGTGGCCATCACCACGCGAATACCGCTGGCACGGAGTGTTGCCAGTGCTTCCGCAGTGCTTGCCTTGATGGGATCCGACACCGCGATGAGCCCGACCGGCTGTCCTTCCACGGCCAGATACATCACACTGGCTCCCTGCTGTCGCAGCGCTTCCGCCTGCACGCCAAAACGCTCCACTGCCACGCCCAGCTCGCTCATCAGTGCCGTGTTGCCCAGGGCCACGGGCTGCTGATCGATCACGCCGCGCACACCGATGCCTGTGCTCGACTCGAAGCGATCAACGCGACTCAATGTCAGCTTCTGTTCACGCGCCGCGCGC
>CAYMSY010000337.1:0-3825 GCA_964393195.1 uncultured Alcaligenaceae bacterium
TTACTTTTCTTGGCGAAGCAAAGAAAGTGACTGCCCCGCGGCATGAGCGACTTCGTGGCAAACGTATCGCTACGCTTTTCCTTCTTTTCTTGCCCAATCCCCCGAGCCACTGGCAGAATTTTCCCCGCCGTTCCGTCCGTCACCGATGAGGGTGACATTCATCAGCCGCCATCGATCAACTAAAAGACAAGCCACGAGGGGAAAGCCATGCCGGGAATCAATCTGTTTCGTCCATCGCGCCGGGCGGCGCTGGTCGCAAGCGTAGTGTCCGTGGCGCTAATGGTCCTGGCACCCACCGCGTACGGCGCCGCCGCCACCGACCTGCACGACCACGATTGCGGCACGCTGGGTCATGCGCCGCCGGACCGTGCCAAGGCAACGCCGTCAGTGCCGACGCTGCTCAACTACGCCTTCACGCCCAACGTCATTTCATCTGCCGCTACCGGCAATGTGCGCCTCGCAGCGCGTATCGCTGCACCAGCGCCGACCACCGTGAAGCTGGTTTCCGAATGGGGCACGACCTATGATCTGACGGATGCCGGTGGCGCCAACGATGCGATAGCGGGTGACGGCGTCTATTCGGTGTTGCTGCCGGTATCGCAAATACTCACGCGCCGCACGACCGACGATGTGTTCCGCGTATTCATCGGCTTCACCGATGTTTACAGCGGCGCCACGCGCACCATGCGCATCAACACTTTCGCGCAGGTGCGTACACCCGAGATTCCGGCGGTTACGGTCAAGTCGCTCGGCAGCGGCGCGCAACTTTCCACGCACCTGCTCAACATCACGTCCTCGAGCCTCTTCCACACCCACGATGACGAGACGCCGAACATCGCCTCGGTAGCCCAGCGCGCGTATCTGTTCCTGAACGATCAGTTCGATTTTCTCAATCTCGTCTTTGATCGCTCACAGATTGAAAACCGCTACCACTTCGGGACGCGCAACGCGGTTTCGGGAATTGGGCAGAGCACCTTCAACAACAACTCGCAATACGGCGGATCCAGCCGGTTGCTGGGCATCACCGTGTTTCCGAGCGCGTCGTTTTTCGACGGTGCATCCGACGCCCATCAACACGAGCTTGGCCATCAATGGATTGCGTTTCTGGACAATCCATCGCTGACCTCGGGCGTGCCACACTGGCCACCGTCAACGATGGCAGCCAACCTCATGGGGCTGTCAATTCCCGGCTCCGGTGCCGGCGGCTCGTTCAGTTGCAAACTGACACCAGAAGGCAACGGCCTGCGGGTGACATCGTTCAGCAACGCGACGGCGCAACTCTTCAATCCGCTCGATCTTTATCTGATGGGGCTGGCGGATCGCAGCGAGGTGCCCGATCAATGGGTGATCACCGATCCGGCGTGGCTCGGTAACTGGTCGAGTCTTTGTGACGGCCGGCTGCTGACGACGGGGTTCACGCGACTGACGGTCAACGACGTGATTGCGGCGAATGGCTCGCGCGTTCCCGACTACAGCGCGGCGCAACGGACGTTTCGTGTCGCCACGGTGGTGGTGTCCGACGGACTGTTGTCCGCTGACGCGATGGCGTACTACGACTACTTCGCGCAGCGCATGGAGGCTCGCGAACGCATCGCGACGCATGAGGGATTTTCCAAGGTACCGGGCACGCCGTTCTTCATTGCGACGGGGGGTCGCGGCGCGCTGATTGCAACGGTTGATCCGGCGGCGGCGATCACCACGCAGGTGACGGTCACGGAATACTTTCATGCCCAGCTCAATTACTACTTCCTGACCTCGCGTGCCAGTGAAAAAGCGCTGCTGGATGCGGCGCCGGCATGGAGCAAGACCGGCGCGAGTTTCAAGATGCTCGCCAACCCCGAACCCGCCGTGAGCGGCAATGTGCGCTTCTACTTCGACAAGATCGCGAAGAACGGTACTCGCGGCAGTCACTTCTACACCATCAATCCGTCTGACATCGCCACCCTGACGGCGCTCAATCCGACCAATGCCGCAATCCCGCAAAAGCCGGTGAACGAGGGCGTGGACAGTTATGCCTACCGACCGACCGGGACCGGCGTCAATGCCACCTGTCCGGCCGGCACGGTGCCGGTGTACCGGCTGTTTCGCGGCGCCCACTTTCCGGATGATCCCAATCATCGCTTCACCACCTCGCTCAGCGTCTATAACCAGTTCGTGGCGCAGGGATGGGATGGTGAAGGCGTGAATTTCTGCGCGCCGGCGAACTGAGGGCAGCCTGGTGACATTTCGGGCAGTGCTGCGTCAGGGTTACGATAGCCGGCGTCACCCGCCCCGTACTTCCACCGCCATGTTGCGATTCCGCCCGCTTGCCCTGTACCCGTTGCTTTTCATTCTCTGCGGGCTCTGTACCGCACCTGCCGGTGCCACCGAATCGACGCTGACGACTCCGCGCGGAGCGACCGTTGAGATGCTGGTCGATCTGCCCGATGGTCCCGGCCCGCATCCTGCGCTGGTGCTGGCACCCGGGCAGGGGTATCACGCGCGATTGCCGCTGCTGGAACGCGTCTCGAAGGATCTCGTCGCGCGTGGTGTCGCGGTGGTCCGCTTTAACTGGGCGTACTTCGTGAGGGACGCAAAAACGGGCAAACCGGCCGACGATCTGTCAACTGAAGTCGAAGACATGCAGGCGGTACTCGCTGCCGTAAAGAAACTGCCGCGCGTGGACGCCAGACGCATTGCGGTCGGCGGCAAGTCACTGGGTTCACTGGTGAGCTGGCGCGTGTTTCGCGACGACGCTTCACTGCGGGCCGGGGCGCTGTTGACCCCGGTCTGCATTGACTACAGGAATGACGGAAAGGCCGATGCCACACTGGACAATTACCCGAAGCTGAGTGCGAATACGCGTCCCTTGCTTCTGGTCTCGGGGGATACCGATCCGCTGTGCCCAAATCGTTACCTGTATTCGGCAGCAGCGACGATTGCTTCCGGTGCGCGAATCGTGGTGCCCGGCGGCAATCACAATTTTGCGACGAAGGAAGGCGCGGACCCGAAACTGGAGTCGGATGCCAATCTGGACGTTGCCGTTCGCACTACCGTTGAATTCGTTGCGGCAAGGCTGCGCCAGTAACGCAACCCGGACGCGTTCACTGCGAAGCGATGCAATCAATCGTCGCTTCGCGGCTCCACTGATGAACCCGCAGTGCACGGCGAAAGGCGGATCAGGTGACACGAGCCACGCCTCGTCATCCATCCTCCCGTTCCCGCGCTTCGTCGCAGCTGGATGGACACGTTGTGCACGGCGCTTGCCGAGCCTCTACACTGCATCGTTCAGTTCAGTTTGCTCGTTAGCAGCTTTTTGCTGCATGCCTTGTTGCATTGGGCATAGCGATAATTTTCATGGAAAGTCGATTTCCTGCAATTTTTGACGCTAAGCCCGATGCAAAGGCGCTTTTAACGAAAAGCTGCTCGCCAGTTCTTCAGGGGATTTCATGAATTTACGTCTTCGTTCGCTGCCTCTTGCGTTGATCGCGCTGGGGCTGGCGTCCTGTGCCACCGTTACGCCACCCGCCGCGACCACATCGGCGCCCGCGACCAGCACCGCAGCCGGTTCGCCCGACCTCAAGGCAGCCGCCGCTGCCGCCGGCGCTGCAACCGCGACGCGGGCGGGCGCTGCCGCCGCCGGTGCAGCCGCCGCGCCGGGCACGCCTCCGCCGCCCAAACCGTTCGCCGACGTCATCAAGGACGCGAAGGAAGAGCCCGGATTCTTCACCACCTGGCGCAAGGACGACAAGGTATGGATCGAGATTCCCGAGGCGATGTGGGAACGGCCATTTTTCTTCTCGGTCAACGTGACGCATTCGATCGGTGACGCCGGCATGTTCGGCA
>CAYMSY010000338.1:0-3814 GCA_964393195.1 uncultured Alcaligenaceae bacterium
CTGGCAGAACCGGGCGCGGCTCAGCAACTCGCGGCCACGCTCAAGCGTCGCAAGCGCGTGCCTGACGTGCTGGTCAACTGCGCGGGTGTTCTTGAGCAGCAGCACTTTGTGCGCATGACGCCAGCCGGGCATCAGGCGATCATTGATCTCAATATTTCGGCGCTGACGGCGATGCTCTCGCACCTTTTGCCGCTGATGGTGGCGCGCGGCTCCGGGCGGGTGCTGAACGTGGCGTCGATCGCGGCGTTTCAGCCGATTCCATTGCTCGCGACTTATGCCGCCAGCAAAGCGTATGTGTTGTCGCTGACCGAGTCGTTGTCGGAAGAACTGAAAGGCACCGGCGTGACGATCACAGCGCTCTGCCCCGGCATCACGGCGACGCACATGCTGAACGCGGCCACTGAATCCAATGCGCAGCTGGCGAAGCTGCCGGGCTTTCTGATCGGTAATGTGGACGACGTGGCGCGTGACGGCTTTGATGCCTGCATGCGCGGCGACGTGATCTGTGTGCCCGGCGCGATCAATCGTGTCGCGACGCTCGCGTCGCGCAGCACGCCGAAGTGGCTGCTGCGGCGCGTGACCGGCATGTTCGCGCGAAATGCCGGCTAGAGCGCCTTGACCGAACCCGTGGGCTCGTGGTTCGACAAGCTCGCCATGAACAGGCGGAAACCACGCTCTGCCCGAGACGTCCCCTCCTGAAAGCGGTTGCTAAAGGCGGATCGACCCGGCGCCAAACAAGCCGATGAGACCCACCGCAATTAGATAAATTGCCACGATGAAGTTGAGCAGTTTGGGCATGATAAGGATCAGGATGCCCGCGATGAGCGAGATTAGAGGTGTGAGAGCCAGATGCAGATTCATGTGATGCCTTTGGAAGGTATGAGCGTAGGCCAGACACTGCGGAGCCGCAGTGTTAGCCGGATCACTGATTGTCCCGCGCCCACGCTGCCGCACACGTAGGCGGGCACCGGGCAACCACGTCGGAGAATGACTCGACCGTATGACCCGTCCGTTTGTCTCTGTGCGCGTTCAATCCTGCCGGCATCTGCAAAGCGCGTTTAGACCACCACACCGTCCTGCGAATGCAGCATGAAGGTCATGTTGGCGACCGGATAGCCCGGAAGCTGCGCCAAAAGCCCGACGACGCCTTTCCAGGGATCACAGACAACCACGCCGTCGATCCAGCTCTTGGCGTTCTTGATGGTGCCGTCCGCTGGCTTGCCGAGCAGCACGAACGCGTGATTACCGACCGACCAGCGGGTCCAGGTAATCGGTTCGACATTCCGCCGGCGCAGGTACTGGAAGGCGATGGCGGATTGCTCGCCGCAGTTGCCGGCTCCATATTTCTCGGCCTTCTCGGCCCAGATTTCCATTTGTTTGCGGGTGTTGTAATCCGCAACTTTCAGCCGGTCGACCTCGACATCGGCCTCGTTGCGCGCAATGCGGTTGACGATGCCGACGCCGATGTTGGTCACGAAGCTGATCGGGCCGGTGATCTTGCGCACGTCGTTGGACGATCCGTAGGTCATCTTCTGGCGCGTGTAGCTGTTGGCCGCGTTGGCCTGCATCATGTAGCCCGGTACTGTATTGATCATGGCTGTACTCCTGTTCGCCTGAGCGGGGGGATACGGCAAATAGCGCAAGCGGCGGAAAATTGGCTCATCGCACCCGGACACGCGTGCCGTCGCCTCCACATCACACGACTATCGGAACGAATTTTGCGTGCTCTGTCCGGTCCGTCATGATTGAATCCGGTCAAATACGAACCACCGGTCGCGACCAACGCCACCGGCCAAAAGCGGAGAAAACCTGTCGATGAACCCGAAATGCTCGCGAAGCCTGTCTGCCCTGCTGCTGGCCGGTTCGGCCCTGCTCGCCACGTTTGCCCACGCGCAATCCACGCCGCCGCGCGCATTGAAAGTCGTGATCATCAGCATGTTCACACCCGAGGCAGAGCCGTGGATTGCGTCGTTTCAGCTAAAGGAAGAGATCGCCGTGCCCGGCCTGTCGCCCGACCATCCCGCGATCCGCTGCAATGCTGACGATGTCTGCCTGATGACCACGGGCATGGGCCACGCCAACGCCGCGGCATCGACGATGGCGCTGACGCTAGACCCGCGTTTCGATCTGCGCCGGACGTATTTCCTGATCGCCGGCATCGCGGGCATTGATCCGGCGCAGGGAACAACGGGCTCGGCGACCTGGGCGCGCTATCTGGTCGACGTTGGTGTCGCGCATGAGATCGATGCCCGTGAAATGCCGAAGGCCTGGAAGACCGGCTACTTGGGCATCATGACCAAAGGACCGGATCAGAAGCCGAAATTTGAATACCGCACGGAAGTTGCGCAGCTTGACGAAGCCTTGCTGCAACGGGCGCTGGCACTGTCGAAGGGCGTTACGCTGGATGACAACGACAAGGCGCGGGCCTACCGGGCCAAATACCGGCGAGCGCCGGCCAATGCGGCGCCGCAGGTCATGCAATGCGACACGCTGGGCGGCGACACCTGGTGGCACGGCCACCGCCTCGGCCAGCATGCGCGCGACTGGACGAAACTGCTCACCGACGGCAAGGGAACCTATTGCACGACGCAACAGGAAGACAACGCCACGTACAACGCGCTGGAGCGGGCAGCCAAAGCCGGCAAGGTTGATCTGAAACGGCTCGCCGTGTTGCGCACTGCCTCGAATTTCGACCGGCCGTATCCCGGACAGACCGCCTACGGGTCGCTCATGGCCTCAACTAATGGTGCCTCGGGCGGATTTGGTCCAGCCACAAAAAATCTGGCGATCGTGGGCGGCGCGCTGGTCCGCGACATCGTCAGTCGGTGGAATGCATGGGAAACCGGAGTGCCTGATCGGTAGCCGGAACACCGCTCAGGTGGGCTTACGACGGAAAGAAATTGCTATCAGCTTTTCACCTAAAGCCATATTTCGTAGGGCATAGCGCTTCAATATGCTGAAAGTTGACTTTTCGCCGTATTTTGCCGTGAGCCCTTTGTGGATGCCATTTCATTAAAAAGCTGTAAACAAAAAAACGGTCATCCACGCAGGTGACAGGCCACCCAGTGCCCGTCGCTCGATTGCTTGAGTGTGGGTGATTCGGTGTTGCAGAGCGGCTTTTGCGCGATCGGGCAGCGCGTGTGGAAATGGCAGCCCGACGGCGGGTTGATCGGGCTCGGCACGTCCCCCTGCAGCATGATGCGTTTGCGCTTGATTTTGGGATCGGGGATCGGCACCGCCGACAACAGCGCCTCGGTGTAAGGATGCAGCGGATTCGTATAAAGATCGTGGCTTGAGGCGATTTCCACGATGCGTCCGAGATACATCACGGCAACGCGCTTGCTGATGTGCTCCACCACCGACAGGTCGTGCGCAATGAAGAGATACGTGAGATTGAATTTCTCCTGCAAGTCTTCAAGCAGATTGATCACCTGCGCCTGAATCGACACGTCGAGCGCAGACACCGCTTCGTCGCACACGATGAGCTTGGGCGTGACTGCGAGCGCACGCGCGATGCCGATGCGCTGACGCTGGCCGCCGGAGAATTCATGCGGATAACGGCGCATGTGATCGGCGTTGAGACCGACGGTTTCCAGCAGTTCGACGATGCGATCTTCGTACTCGCGCGCTGAGCTCGTGAGCTTGTGAATGGTCAGCGCTTCGCCGATGATGGAGCCGACCGTCATGCGCGGGTTCAGCGACGCATACGGATCCTGAAAAATGATCTGCATGTCGCGCGCCATTGCGCGCAGCTCGGTTTTTCCAAGCGCCGTGACGTTCTTTCCGTCGAGCCGGACTTCGCCCGAGGTTGGTT
>CAYMSY010000339.1:0-3516 GCA_964393195.1 uncultured Alcaligenaceae bacterium
CCAGTGCGGCGGCAGATGCTGCGGCAGAGGCCGCTCTCGCTGCTGCAGGTGTGCGTCCCGGCTACATCGTACTGGTGCCATTCGCGGGCGGCACGTTTGAAAAGCTCGACAAGAAGTGGCCGCACTTCGCCGCGCTGGCGCAACGCCTCGCCCTTGGCGGTCGCGACATCGTCATGGCGCCGGGACCTGACGAAGTGGAGGCCGCGAAAGCCGTGTGCCCGTCAGCGAAACTGCTGATCAAACTTGATCTGGGACCCTATGCAGCCGTGTTGCGAAATGCCGGTTTGACGATCGCCAACGACACCGGGCCGGGACACATGGCCGCATCGGTGGGCGGCCACCTGCTGAGCGTGCTCGGTCCGACCAAAATCGAACAATGGGGTCCGCGCGGACCCAACGTGCAGGTGATCCAGCGCTACCCGGATTGGCCATCCGTTGAGGCAGTGGCGGACGCCGCGCTGGCGTCATTGTCCCCATAAGCGCCAGCCGCGAAGATGCCAAGCATCAGCGGGTACCAGGTGCCCTCGGTCACGATGTAGAGCGGAGAATCGAGCAGCGAGTGCACGATCAGGGTGGCCAGCAGCGAGAAACCGATCATCTGTTTGTTGAGAGGCAACTGGCGTATCACCTTTGCTGCGGTGACCAGCCACGCCAGCAACGCCAACAGGCCCAGCGCGCCAAACTGTACGGCAAAAAACAGGAACTGGTTATGCGGGTTGTAGGCGCCCAGCTTGCACCATTCGGGCGAACGGGCAATGCGGCAGTATTCCATTGCATAGCTGCCGGTTCCCCAACCAAGTATCGGTCGCGCCTCGATGAGGTCAATCGATTTGCTCGCATACTCCATGCGCTGCCCGATCGACGTGGTGATTCCCCGCTCCTGTGATGATTCGACCTCGCTGACTGCCGTATGAAATCGCTGACGTACCGCGTCGCTGGATGCTGCGGCAGCAATTACTACTACGATGATCGCACCCACCAGCGCCAGCAGGCGCGTATCGCGCGCGGCGATAAAGGCGACGGCTGCCACCACGAGCAGATTGACGAGCAGCGTCAGATAACCGGCGCGCCCCAACACAAAAAACAGCACATTGATTACTGCGGCGATCGCCACCGCCAACCACAGCCAGACGCGGCGCGTCATGCCTTCCGCCACGCGCAGCCGCCAGGCTTCTGCAAACGCGGCGACGACAAACACTGACATCATGACGTTTTGCGTGATGTGATGCTTGAAGATGTAATGGTCGCCGGCCTCGCCTTCACGAGTCGCTCGAGCCAAAGGAAACTGCCAGACGGCATGCAGATATGACAGCCCCAGCGTCAAAAGCATTGAGCCCATCCACGCCAGCAGCGCCCGTCGGCGCCAACGGCCATCCACCAGCACGGAAATCGCAATCGGCGCATAAAGCAGGCGCGAATACTTGGTCAGCGAGCGCCGAATCTCGTCAAACGGCGCATGGCTGTAGCTGACCCCCAGAAAAATGACGGCGAACAGCAGCAATGTGGCGATCGCAAACGGATTGGCGCGCCAGCGTCGCCAGTGTTCCTGATACCCGCCCGCCGCCAGCAACATCACAAACAGCGCACCGCCCAGCACGTTCGACGCGGCGCTGCCGAGTGGAACCGAGGCGGCCACCGCGACCACCAGCCAGCCGCACCAGTTCGCAAGTGTCGGGTCGCGTTTTGCTAAAAAATCGCGCCGTAGCCACGTGTGCCGCGTCATGACCGGGGAAGGAACTGCGCAATCGTATTCACAGCAACATTGTAGAGACCGCGTGCAGGCGTTCTCTACAATCGGGGTTTATGAAGTCACAAGCGTTTTTCGCATCCCCCGAGGACTGTTCGCGTGCGTTTTACGAAGCCTTTGCGCAGGCCGATCTCGACGCCTTGATGTCGGTCTGGGCGGAAGATGAGGAAATGTGCTGTGTACACCCGTCCGCCGCGCCACTGTATGGCTATGGCGCAGTGCGTGCGGCCTGGGAAGCGATCTTCCGCAATTCGGCCAAGATGCGCATCGAACTGCGCGACGAATCCTGGTATTCGACCATCGGCATGGTCACGCATCAGGCTATCGAATGGATCTACGTCGGCGAGGAGCCACAGCCGCGCGGCCCGGTGTTCGTGACCAACGTCTTCCTGCGTGCGCCGCAAGGCTGGCGATTGCTCGTGCATCACGCGTCGCCTTTGCAGACGGGGCTTGCGGCGGGGGCTGGCGCCGTGGTGCTGCATTGATTCGGCAACAATCGCGGAGCTAATACCTTGACACCCTTCCTGACCTTTTTGATCGCCGCCGTTGTGCTTGCCGTCACGCCCGGCCCCGGCATTGCCTACGTGGTTGCGCGAACTGTCGCAGGCGGCCGCTCCGAAGGCATTGCGTCCTGTGTTGGCACCGGCATCGGCGGCATGGTGCACGTTCTCGCGGCGGCATTCGGACTGTCTGCCCTGCTCGCGCAATCGGCGCTGGCGTTCTCGCTGGTCAAGTACCTCGGAGCCGCCTATCTGATTTATATGGGCATTCGCATGCTGCTGAGCAGCCGCCATGCCTCATCTGCAGTAGCGGTCGGCGCAGGTTCGGATCAACGCGCCACGGGTGTGCGCGGCGCATTGCGTGACGGCATGATCGTCGAGGCGATGAACGTCAAGACGGCTATCTTCTTCCTGGCCTTTCTGCCGCAGTTTCTGGTCACCGGCGAACCGGTCGTGCCGCAGTTGCTGCTGATGGGGATGATTTGCGTGATTCTCAACACCTTGGTTGACGTCGTGGCGGTGTTCGGCGCTGCGCGTTTGTTGGCTTCACCCGCCGCCCGGGCCGCTCGCGAGAAGCTCATGCTCCGCGCGTCGGGCGTCACCATGATCGGGCTGGGTGTTTATCTGGCTGCGGCCAAGCGGAACGGCTGATTACAACGGCGCGGGTTTGATCCGGCGCCGTTTCGGGCACGTAATCCGCTGCGGAATACGGATACAAGCGCTATCAACTTTTCGCTGAAAGTACCATTCACTGGCGGCTCAAGCGATCAATAATGCAAAAGTCGACTTTCGAGCTAAATTCGAACTGAGCCCTTATTGAATGGGGCTTCCAGCGTCAAGTTGTTGCGTTTTCAGCCGGGACTTCTGCTTTCTGCGCGGATGATTCCGTCGCCGCAAAACAGGCAACTTCACGCCCTGAAAAGCTCACGAGTTGCGGCCGCGACTTGTCACACGGATCGAACTTTCTCGGACAGCGCGGATTAAATGCGCAGCCGGACGGCGGGTTGAGCGGATTGGGCACCTCACCGGCGACCGGCGTGCGCGCCTTGCCGGTCATGTGCAGGTCGGGAATGGCGTCGAGCAGCATTCGTGTGTACGGGTGCTTCGGCGAACCGAACACTTCATGCTTGTCGCCAATTTCGACGACGCGACCGAGATACATCACACCAACGCGATCCGCGATGTGGTGCACGACCTGCAAATTGTGCGAAATGAAGAGATAGGTCAGGCCCATCTCGCGCTGCAAATCCTTCATCAGGTTCAGCACCT
>CAYMSY010000339.1:3526-3807 GCA_964393195.1 uncultured Alcaligenaceae bacterium
GTGGATTGAATGCACATCCGGGGGGCGGATTGAGTGGATTCGGGACTTCACCGGCCACCGGTGTGCGCGCCTTGCCGGTCATGTGCAAGTCGGGAATGGCATCGAGCAGCATGCGGGTGTACGGATGCTTGGGCGCGCCGAAGACTTCATGTTTGTCACCGATTTCGACCACGCGACCGAGATACATGACGCCAACGCGATCCGCGATGTGGTGCACGACCTGCAAATTGTGCGAAATGAACAGATAGGTCAGCCCCATCCCGCGCTGCAGCGCCTTCATG
>CAYMSY010000340.1:0-3802 GCA_964393195.1 uncultured Alcaligenaceae bacterium
GCCCCAACCCGTTCAAGCGGTTTGTGGACTGGTGACGGAATGTAACTGCTTTTCCCGCAATCTGTACAGTTAAAAATAAAAAAACTCAATGAAATCAGCAGCCTATGACGACATCATAATGCGACGAGCGGTCAAAATACTGACACAAATGGTCACTTGTACATGACCTATGGCTTTTTTGTAAAAGCACGCCTGCAAAGGGCTCCGCGCACCATTTCCCCTCAAGTCGACTATTCATACTATGCGTCGCCAAGCCCTATGAAATCGTCGTTTCAGAAAAAAGCCGTATAACTCAGATAACCCTTAATTTAAGTGACGGCAATGGTCATTTTGTTGCGCCGCAACACACAAAAATTGACGCTTGCCACTGATTGGGCCCCGATTTCGATCGCTGAGGCCAGACTGCCGCGCTGATGCACAATCGCCGGACCTGCTCATTTGTTGGCGCCCCGAATTTCCCAGATGCTGGTTACCCCGCCCAATTTCGATCTCGTCAGCGAAACGACCTACAACCCCGCTGTCGATCGTGAAGTCCTCAAATTTCAGTTCCGCGGCAATGAATTGCTGGTTGACGAGTCCGGTGCCATGCCTTCCTCCGGCGAACAGTGGCCGCCGTCGGACAACGCTATCGTGGTCGGGCGCTGGCACGACCGTCTGGTGGTAGCGGACGCCGTCGCGCGCGATGTCGCGGCGCCGGACGGGACACGCTGGGCCGGTCTGCGCAGCCTGTTCGGTGTGATGGACGACGGTCTGGTTGCCCTGGCCGGCCGCGCCGGACAGTTGATCGACTGGGACCGTACCCACCGTTTCTGCGGCGCCTGCGCCACCCCGACCCGGCGCCAGGCGACCGAGCGCGCTCGCCGCTGCCCCGCCTGCAATCACTCCGCCTATCCACGCATTTCACCGGCCATGATGTGCCTGGTGACTCGGGGTCGCGAGATACTGCTCGCACGCAACGTGAACTTCCCACCGGGTCGATACAGCGCACTCGCGGGTTTTCTCGAAGCCGGCGAGAACATCGAAGAAGCCATTGGCCGGGAGGTTCAGGAGGAAGTAGGCATAACAGTCAAAGACCCGGTCTACTTTGGCTCACAGTCTTGGCCGTTTCCGCATTCACTGATGATCGCCTTCACCGCCGAATATGCCGGGGGCGACTTGAAGCCGAACGGGCACGAGATCGCCGAGGCGGACTGGTTTTCGTATGACGAGCTGCCGCAGTTGCCACCACGCATATCCATCGCGCGCGAGCTGATTGATCACACGATTGCGCGTCTGTCGTCATAACACGACACAATCCGCCATCGACATTCACCAACACGTGTGCGAGGGCACGCGTACTAAAATCAAAGACGCTTTTTAGGAACGGAACATGATGTTCGTGCACAAGATTTCTGGCTTTCAGCGACTGTGTGTCGCCATTGCGCTGCAATGCGTGGCGGGGGCCGCGTTTGCTCAAACCACCCAGAACGCCGACCTGCAGGACATCAACAAATTGCTCAAGGCCGGGCAGGCACAACAAGCCCTTGATCGCGTCAACACCTACCTCAACGGCAAACCGAAAGACCCGGTCGGTCGTTTCATTCGCGGCCTCGCACAGGCCGAGCTCGGCAAAACCAACGACGCCATCATGACGTTCCAGTCATTGACCGAGGACTATCCGGAGCTGCCTGAGCCCTACAACAATCTCGCCGTCCTTTACAGCTCGAAAGGACAATTCGAAAAGGCCCGCGTTGCACTCGAGCTCGCCATCCAGACGCACCCCAGCTACTCCACAGCCCACGAAAATCTCGGCGATATTTATGCCAAGCTCGCCAGTCAGGCCTACGACAAGGCGCTGCAACTCGACAAGACCAATCCCAACGTCGCCACCAAGCTGAATCTGGTGCGCGACCTCTTTTCGACCAATCCCAAGGCCAATACCGCACCACGCGTCACGGCAAGCGCGGCACCGCTTACCACCTCGCCGCCGCCACCGGTCATCAGCAACACCGCTGTCGCGGCGAACACCAAAACGGCAGCCACGCCCCCCGTGCAGGTTGCCACAGCGCCTGCGGCAAAACCAGCGCCTTCGGTTGCTGCGACGGTATCGGCCGCGCCACCGGCAGTACCCGCCAAGGTTGAGCCTCCGAAAGCGGCGCCGGTAGCCGATGCCTCCGGTGAAGTGCTGGCAGCGGTAAACACATGGGCGCGAAACTGGTCGTCAAAGAACGCCTCCGGCTACCTTGACGCGTACTCGAAGGAATTCAAACCGGATGACGGTACAACGCGCGCTGCATGGGCGGCCGCACGACGCGAACGCATCACGACGCCAAAACGCATTACCGTCGAAATCCTCGGCGCATCCGTCGAAATGGTCACGCCGACCGAAGCCAAAGTTACGTTCCGTCAGGCTTACTCGTCGGACGCGCTGAAAACGCGTTCGCGCAAGACGCTCACGATGGTCAAGGAAGGCTCCGGCTGGTTGATCACTCGCGAGCGCGTGGGCTAGGTAGCTAGCAAGCCAGTACGAACAATGCGCCAGCAGTATCCGACCCAGCACCAGACGACATCGATACGCAACCGGTTGACCGGCAGCGTCAAGCTGTTGCTTGCCGGGTCGCTGCTGATCGTGCCGCCGGGTGTGATGGGCGGCGGTGGATTGGGCTACAGCGACGCTGAAACGCTGCTCTTGAAAGCGCTGCGCGAGATCCGGTTTGCGCAACTGGACACCGCACGGCGGACGATTGCCGAGCTACTGGATCGTTATCCCAACTTCCGGCTCGCCCATCTGGTGCATGGCGACCTGCTGATGGCGAAGTCGCGCCCGCTGACCAGTTTCGGCAACGCACAGCTTCCAGTCACCGAGCAGATCACCGGCCTTCGCGCCGAGGCCACGGCGCGCTTGCAGCGCGAACACGACGCCTTCAAGCCCGATCAAATTCCGGCGAACTTCTGGCGCCTGCCGTCAACGCAGCAGTACGCGCTCGCAGTCGACGTCGACAAGTCACGGCTCTACGTGCTTGAAAATCAGGGGGGGCGGCTGGTTCGGGTCGCTGATTTCTACGCGACGGTCGGCAAGGCCGGTGGCGGCAAGGCACGCGAAGGCGATCAGCGGACACCGCTCGGCGCCTACACCCTGCAGGGTGCAATCACACGCGACAAACTCTCCGATTTCTACGGCGCCGGCGCCTTCCCGCTGGACTATCCGAACGTCTGGGACCGCCGTCAGGGGCGCAACGGTTACGGCATCTGGCTGCACGGCGTGCCTAGCGACACCTACGCCCGTGCGCCGCGCGCCAGTGACGGTTGCGTCGTGGTATCGAATCCGGATCTCAAGCTGATCGAAAAATTCATCGTAGCGGGCCGCACTTCATTCATCATCGCCCAGAACATTGACTGGGTCGACAAGGACACGGCCGGACGGCAGTCACAGGCACTGTTGACTGCCGTCGAGCGCTGGCGCAGCGACTGGCAGGCATTGGACACGCCGCGCTACCTTCAGCATTACGCCAATACATTCGTCAGCGACACGCTCCGTGTGGACGAGTGGCGGGCACAGAAGCAGGCCGTCAACGCCGCCAAGACCTGGGCCAAGGTGGAACTTGGCAATCTGAGCGCCGTCCAGTATCCCGGCGAGAAAAACCTCGCCATCGTAACGTTCGACCAGAACTATCAAAGCAGCAACCTGAATGGCCAGACGCGCAAGCGTCAGCTCTGGCAACTAATTGATGGTCGCTGGCAAATCATTTACGAAGGCTCTGCCTGATTTCACTTACCCATCAAGGACTATGAACACAATCGCCCGCTTTATCGCGATCAGCGC
>CAYMSY010000341.1:0-3801 GCA_964393195.1 uncultured Alcaligenaceae bacterium
AGGTGCAATGAGATTGCACCCTACTCACTCCCGGCGTGCTCATTCGCCTTCTCAAATGACCACTGCTGTTCAGTCACGATGTAGTCCACATGGCATTGGCGACATGAGAAGACATGGCCGACCTTCGTTTTGTTGGGTAATAGGCGAATATCAGACGCGCAAGCCGGGCATTCTGCTGTGTATGTATCTGGGTAGAAGTCAAAACCACTTCCATTGGGTTCCGCGATGTGCTCGCATTCGCAAGCTGGATTCAAACAAGTAATCCTGCGCTCCCGTTCAATGCCAAAGGCATTAGCCTTGATGGAAGTTCCACATTCCACACACGTGAACTCGACTACCTCAGCCATCGAAAAGAAGGTGTTGTTCGCGACATACGGTTCGAGTTCATCTATCGTCTTTCTGAGAAACTGCTCAGCTTGATCCAGCGGGCTCGCACTTGGATTCTTCGCAAATGGCCAGGTAGCATGCAAATACGATCCGAGCTTGTTGTAGGTCTTTGTTAGCCACTGCGCTGAGAAACCCAGTTCTGTTCCGAGGGCTGTAAGCGGTCCTGACGCCAAGATGCCCTTCCCCTCCTGTCGAGCAAAACGCAGTTCGCGCGTTTTGTCCGCGTTGGGCTCGAAAAGAAGAAGCGCACGGAAGGCTTGAGGGGGTTGCCACTTGCGGGCTACTTGGATCGGTAGCCGGTCGCGGTACGCCCACAGTTTCTGATAAACAATGGCTTCCAGACATCGGCGCAACTCTAACGCTACGTAGCGGAGATCATCGGCGTCGCCTGATCCGAGCGCCTTTTTCGCGCGATCAAATGCTTGACGTTTTTCGTTCTTTGGATCCATGTGGCAGTTGCCTTACTTCACGGGCTTCGCAATCATCAAATCAATTACCACCGGCGCCTCGCGAGACACCAATATCCACTTTCCGTCCCGGCTCGCTGCGATGTTGGTACCCGCCGCGCTAGGCCCGTAGTCGAAAGTTTTCTGCTCACCGGTTGCAAGATCAAGCCGGATCATCTGCGCTTTACGTTGCGCTCCGCGGTTGACGTACCAGAGCACACCTTTGCCCAGCGTCCAGTCGAAGCGGTTGCTGTCGTCTATGTCCACCTTGAGCGGGCTGCATTTGAGCGTGTCGAGTTCGCATCGCGTTGCGCCTGTGAGCTGCGGTTGCGTGTAGACGAGGTCGTTGTCGACGATGGCGAAGCTGCTGACTTGTGGCAACGGCAATCGCGTTGGCGTGCCGCCCGCAATCGGGGCACGGAACAGGCGCATCGAGTGGTCGGTGATTTCGCCGTAAATGATGTCGCGACCATCGGCGAGTGGAATTGCGTTGTTGACCTGCTGGCCGAGGTGAGTGAGCGTGGTCACGGCGCCGGTTGCCAGGTCGACGCGAACCGCGCGTTGTTCGGCGGGTTTGGCCGTGGTCATGGCGATCTGGACTGCGAATACGGCGCTGCCGTCCGCAGACCAGTGCGGCTGGATGTAGCGTGCGTTGTCGGGGAAGGGCAGCCGTTTCGCCTCGTCCGACGTGCCGGGCGCGGGTTCGTCGATATTCGCGACGTGGATGGCATCGCCGCCGCTGCGGTTCGACGCGAACACCACGCGCTTGCCGTCGGGCGAAAACTGCGGCTGGTTGGTGTAGCGCGTTGAAGGCCAGCGCATGCGTGCGCCATCGCCCGGCTGCGTCGCGCTCGTGAGCCAGAGGTCGGCGCGATAGGTGGCCGTTTCGAACACGATGCTGCCATCTTTCGCAACATCGGGGAATCGCGCGCCGCGCGCGCCCAGCAATCGGGCCGAGCCATCAGCGAGCGACACCGCGTTGAGCGCGCGAAAGCCCAGCCAGTCTGCTGCGGCGATAAGTGTTCCCGACGCACCGGCCCCCGGCAACCACGCGACGCCGTAGGACAGCCCTTCAAGCGGCGACGCGGGTTGCGGTTTCGCCTGATCGGTTGCTTTTCCGTCCGTGCCCGCGCCCGCCTGTGCAAGCGTCAGCGTCCACAGCCGCACGTGCGACTGCGTGCCGCGAAAGAACGCGACGGTTTTGCCATCCGGACTGATGCGTGGATACGCATCGTGGCCGTCACCGGGCGAGGGCGCGGTGAGCTGCTGCGTGGTTCGTGCCTTGAGGTCCCGGCGCATGAGCGCCAGTGGAAACTCTGCGCGCGGCAACGCCGAATAGATCAAACCGTTGCCATCGGGCATGATGTCAAACACCGGTTGCGGACGTTGCTGGCAATCGACGAGCACGGTGTCTGTGACACGATCAAGGTCGCGCATGGCAATGGCGCATTCCGGCTGCCCGTCGACTGGCTTGCTTCTGCGCAGCCAGTAGGCCACGCGCTTGCCGTCGGGCAGGAATAGCGGCGACGCGAGTCGCGCATTGGGAACCGAGAACGCCCGCTGCAAACCGGTCACCACGTCCTGAATCACGATTTCAGATGAAGCTTCACCGCTGCGCACAAATACGACCGACTTGCCATCCGGCGAGAACCGCGGCGTACTCTCGGATTGCGGCGAGGTGGCGAACGGAACGGCGGCGTTGATCTGGCGCTCGAGATCAATCTGGCGGCTGTCGAGGTCGGAAAGCGGCTGCGTCTTGTAAATGCCATACGCGGCAAGTGCGGCGACGCCAATCAGCGGCAGCCGGATGAATTTCCAGATCGAGATCCTGGGCGAGGGCGACGGGATTGGCGCCGGCGCGACGTAATCGGTGACGACCGGAAAAGCGTCGTCCTCATCAGCGCTGGTTGCTGCTGCGCGCGGTTGTTCTGGTGCCAATGTTGGTGCCGCGACGTCAGGCGCTTTAGCGGGAGCGACCGTTTTTTGCTCCGGCTCCGGCAACGCCCCCGCCGCTTTCAGCAGGTCCGACGTTTCGTCCGTCGCAACGACTTTCGCGATCAGCCGATAGCCCACCTTCGGCAAGGTCTCGATGTAGCGCGGGTTCTTGGGGTCATCCGCGAGCGCGGTGCGCAATTCGGCCACTGCGCGCGACAGCACCTCGTCATTGACCATGCGGCGCGGCCAGACGTCGTTCAGCAATGTTTCACGGCTCACCACAGCCCCGGCATCAACCGCCAGACGCAACAACACGTCCATCAGGATCGGGCGCAGCCGCGTGGTTACGTGGTTCAAAAATATCTCGTTGGACGCCGGGTCGGCGACGAATTCGCCAATCCGCAATGCCGTATCGGGCCGCCAGGAGGTTTTTTGGGGCATTTCCACAGCGCAACTATAGAGCGCGCCCGGCCCGAATCGACACCCCGGAGAATTTTTGGAGCAAAAACGGAGGGTTTTTGCCGCGCGGAGCTGCCACCGGACAAGCAGCATGAAGGCCTTCTGTTTCTTCACCGATGAGGTCCCCATGCTGCGAGGCGTTCTGGCGCTGCTGTTTTTTCTGTTCACGCTGCCCGCGCTCGCGCAGACGGCGTGCACCTCGAGGCTTTTCGTTTCCGGCTACGGCAGTACGGTTCACGTGTACGACGCCTGCACGGGCGCGTTCCAGCGCGTGCTCGACACGCGGACGCGCATCAACGGTGCGCAGGCGATCAAGACGGGGCCGGACGGGCACATTTACGTGGTCAGCGAAAACGCCTCCAAAATCCTCAAATACCACCGCGAGACGCTGGATTTTCTGGGCGAGTTTGCAACGGTCAATGGCGGACCGACGGGGCTCGACTTTGACCGTCAGGGACGCATGTACGTTGGGCGTTATGGCGGTGGAACGGTCCGCCGGTTCGACCGCAATGGGGCCTTCATTGACGAACCGGTGGCGGCCAGCTCAAAGCTGGTAGGGCCGGACAACGGGCTG
>CAYMSY010000342.1:0-3794 GCA_964393195.1 uncultured Alcaligenaceae bacterium
TCCGGCACGCAGGGCGTCAAAGTTGCAGCCGGTGGAATGCCTGCGGTATGAGTAGGATCGATGGAGGTTCTTGCCGAGTGACCAAGTTTCACGGGTGAACTGCACGCGACTTATCCTGCGCCATTTCTATTCGTCTACCTTGCCACGCAAGGCCTTGATCTGGCCACGCTGGGTCTTGCCTTCAAGCCGTCGTTTCCTGGATGCAAGCGTCGGTCGTGTTGCGTACCTTGTGCGGGGTGGGGTAGCGACACTCTCGACCAGTTGATGCAACCTGTCGATGGCGTCGCGCTTGTTGGCTTCCTGCGTGCGCTGCGTCTGTGCCTTGATGACAAGCACACCGTCATCGGTGATGCGTGAATCGGACAGCGCCCGCAGGCGCGCCTTGACGCCCGGCGGCAAGCTTGATGCCGCAATGTCGAAGCGTAACTGCACGGCGGACGATACCTTGTTCACATTTTGCCCGCCCGCGCCCTGCGCGCGGATCGCGGTGATGTCCAGCTCTTCGCCGGGAATGGTGATGCGCGGCATTACACGCCTATCAGTGCGTGCAGGCGATCCTGTTGATGCATGATCTCATCGGAGGTGCTGGTGATGACAACACGGCCTTTTTCCAGACCGGTGTGATGATCGGCCAGCGGCAGCAGCGCACGCAAATCCTTGTCAATCACAAGCATCGCGAGCTTTTCTGCCTTGAGCAGACCCAGCGCACGCCAGATGTCAGCGCGAACGAGGGGAGCCAACCCTTCGGTCGCTTCGTCCAGTACCAGAAGGCGCGGATTAGTCATCAGGGCCCGGCCGATCGCAAGCATCTGCTGCTCACCGCCTGAGAGGGTGCCGGCCAATTGCGGCAGGCGTTCGCCAAGGCGCGGAAAGAGCGACGTGACACGGTCCATATTCCACGATTTGCCGTGCAGCGTTGCAGCAGTGGCGATTAGATTTTCGCGGACGGTCAAGGTCGGGAATATCTGTCGCCCCTCGGGCACCAGACCCAACCCGAGTTTGCCGATGCGATGCATGGGAGCGCCGGCAATCTCGTGACCATTGAAGCTGATGTTGCCGCCAGATGGTGTCAACCATCCGCAAAGGCATTTGACGAGGGTGCTCTTGCCCATGCCGTTGCGGCCCAGCAGCGTAACGACCTCGCCCTCGCGAACTGTCAGATGAACATCGAACAGTACACGGCTGGCGCCATATCCTGCAGACAATCCGTCTACCTTGAGTAACGCTGTCATGCGCCGTCTCCCAGATAGGCAGCCCGAACTTCTGAATTTGCGCGGATGCGCTCTGGCGTGTCACATGCGATCACGCGTCCGTAAACAAGCACACTGATGCGATCGGCAAGCGCGAACACGGCGTCCATGTCATGTTCGACGAGCAACATTGGATAGCGGCCTTTGAGAGAGGCCAGCAGTGCAATCATGGCTGTCGACTCGCCCTGACTCATGCCGGCAAGTGGCTCGTCCAGCAGTAATAGACGGGGTTCTGTCGCCAGCGCCATTGCAATCTCAAGCTGACGCTGCTCGCCGTGAGCCAACGTTCCAACCGCCGTATTTCGCAGCGCACTCATGCCTACCGTGTCGATCGCCGCATCTGCCTTGCGCACCGCTTCAACGTCATCATGCGCGCTTCCCCAGAACTGAAAATTATGTCCTTTGCGTGCATTGACCGCGAGCAATACATTGTCGACTGCCGAGAACTCCCGCGCCAGTTGTGTGATCTGGTAGGTACGGGCGAGCCCTGCCCGCGCGCGCTTGTGCGTGGGCGTATCGGTGACATCAACGCCAAACAGATCAATGCGGCCCTCGTCGGGTTGAATCTCACCGGCGAGTTGACCGATCAAGGTGCTTTTGCCGGCTCCGTTGGGGCCAATGATGGCGTGCAGTTCACCCGGCTCAACCGTAAGCGAGACGCGGTCTGTCGCGAGCACACCGCCGAAGCGTTTGACCAGCGTGTGAGTGACGAGTGCGCTCATGCTCGTAACGAACCAAATACACCGCGCTTGAGCAGCAGTGCGACGAAGAATATGAACAGACCGAGCAACAGCATCCAGTTCGATTTGTAATCGGGCGCAATCGACTCAAGGAGCATGGGTAGTGCTTCTTCAAGCGAGAGCAGGATGATCGCACCGACGACCGGTCCGAAGACGGTGCCGAGGCCGCCAAGTATGACGATGACAATGAGTTCACCCGAAAGCGTCCACGCGCCGTAGGAGGGTGAGGCGAACAGCGTGAGATTGGCAAGCAGAACACCGGCTACAGCGCAGATCACGGCGGACAGAACATAAGCGGCGATCTGATATTGCAGCACAGGGTGGCCGAGCGCGATGGTCCGCCGCACATTGGCCTTGGTGCCGCGCAGAAGCAGGCCGAAAGGGCTCAAAACCGCTCGCCAGCTCAGATACAAGGCCACCAGCACCGTGATCAGCGCGACGTAATAAAGCGCGACGTTGCTGCCGAGATCGAACAGCCCAAAGTTGCTGCGCGTCGCAACTGTCAGGCCATCATCGCCGCCGTAGTCCTTGAGGCTTACCGCAGCAAAGAACACCATCTGCGCGAAAGCCAGCGTAATCATGATGAAAGCGATGCCGGTCGTGCGCAGTGATATGGCACCGACGGCCGCCGCAAGCAGGGAAGTAGTACTCACGGCAATGGCCAGATGCGTCCATCCCGAAGTGATGCCGTGGCTCACCGGAATCGCTACTGCGTACGCGCCGATGAGCACATACATCGCGTGTCCCAGACTGACCATGCCGCCAAAGCCGAGGATAAGGTTGAGGCCGATCGCTGCGAGCGCATAGATCAGAACGCGCGTAGCAAAGCTTGTGTAGTAGCTGCTTTCGAATGCATTCGCGATGAGCGGCAATACGATCAATAGCGCAATCACGACAAGCGCCGTGATGGTGCGAGGTGATTGCCAGCGCACGGCTTGCGGCAATAAATTCATCACGATTACCTTGTCGCCGCCGCGCTCGCCGGGAACAGGCCCTGCGGTTTGAGCGCCAGCACCGCTGCCATAAAGAGGTAAATCAGCATGGAGGCCAGCGCTGGCCCGGCTGCGTCGGCCGTGCTGCGCTCAAACAATGTTCGCATGATGGTTGGCATGAACGCACGCCCGAGTGTGTCCACGACGCCGACGATCAGTGCGGCGAGAAATGCGCCGCGGATCGAACCGAGGCCGCCGATGATGATCACGACCAGCGTCAGGATCAGTACCGGCTCGCCCATGCCCGGCTGTACCGAAACGATCGGACCCGCCATCACCCCCGCAAGCCCCGCGAGCGCGGCCCCAAGCGCAAAGACCAGCGTATTGAGCCACTTGATGTTGACACCGAGCGCAGCCACCATGTTGGCATTGGTTGCGCCGGCGCGAATCAGCATGCCAACGCGCGTTTTTTGAATGAGCAGATAGAGGCCAATCGCAACGGCAATACCGACACCGATGATCGCAAGGCGGTAGCTCGGATAGCTGAAACCAAAAATCTCAACCGTGCTCGACAGCGCCTGCGGCACCTGCATGAACACCGAAGACGGCCCCCAGATGATGCGGATCAGCTCGTTGAAAAACAGGATCAGACCAAAAGTCGCGAGCACCTGATCGAGATGATCGCGTTCGTACAGTTTGGTCAGGGCAAAGCGATCCAGTGCGAGACCAACGAGCCCTGAACCAATCACTGCGGCAGCAAACGCCAGCAGGAAGGAATCAGTTTTCGCAAATGCCGCAGCGCCAAAGTAAGCGCCGAGCATGTAGAGCGAACCGTGCGCCAGATTGACGAAGCTCATGATCCCGAACACGAG
>CAYMSY010000343.1:0-3792 GCA_964393195.1 uncultured Alcaligenaceae bacterium
AAGGCGAGTGCGAAGCCCGTCAGCAGTGCAGGGACCAGGGCCGGAAAGACCACCTGAAAGAAGCTGCGCAAGCGCGAAGCGCCGAGACTCGCAGCGGCTTCTTCGAATTCGGCATCGTGATCCTGAAGGATCGGTTGCACCATACGCACTACAAACGGCAGACCGATGAATACCAGTGCGACGAATACGCCAAGCGGCGTGAACGCGACCTTGATCCCGAGCGGCTCCAGAAATGAACCGAGCCAACCGTTCTTGGCGTACAGGGCAGTGAGCGCGATCCCGGCCACTGCAGTCGGTAGTGCAAACGGCAAGTCAACCAGCGTGTCAATGAGTTTTCGGCCCGGAAAGTCGTAACGGACCAGCGTCCATGCCAGCAACAGACCAAACACCGCGTTTAGCGCAGCCGCGCCGAGCGCTGCGCCAAAACTCAACACGTAAGTGGCAACGACGCGTGGTGCCGCGACGGCATTCCAGAATTCCGGCCAGGTGAACTGTGCAGACTTGATAAACAGCGTGAGCAGCGGAATAAAGACGATCAGGGAAAGGTACGTGAGCGTGATGCCCAGCGACAGCGAGAAGCCAGGCAGGACATTGCGTGAACCACGCGTGCGAGCATGCCTGCGCGGTTTGACTGTCTGACTGGCAGCGGATTGGCCGGACGGCCAATTCGCTATTGAGGTGGTGCTGGTGGACATAAATTTCGTTTCTGTTTAATCGATACGGTAAGCATTTACGATCAATTGCTAACGTATCGTATCGGCAATCGCTTATGCGTTTTTGGGATAATCGCCGGCTTGGGCCGATGTCGTTGTTGCGCGATGATTAGCCGAACCATTGCTGATCGAGCCCGCGGTCTCCGTGACGTGCAAGCTCCTCAAACGCGCCTTCGTTGGCGACGTTTCCGGCTACGAATCGGCGTGCGTGCAGCGTCTCGATGCTGCCGAGCGGATGACCGCCGTGCGCCCGGCGGAAACGCTCAAACAGGCTGAGTCCTTGTGGCCATGGGCCAAAACCGGAATCGGCATTGATGTGCCCTGCGCGCCCGATGCATTCGAATTGCGCACCCCACCGGTCCGCCCACACGGACGCCGCTGTCAGCCGCATCCAGGGATCGTTCGCGCTGGCCACCACAACGGCCGGGATACCGAGCGGTCGATGCGGGATGTGTGCCGTGATGGTTTCTTTGTTTGTATCAGTCGCGATGGATGACTCGCCCGACGCGATCAGCCCATGCGCTGCAAATCGTTCCGGGTTGGCGGGAGCAACGAGCAGGGCGCCGGCTACGCGATCCGCGCGGCCGACGGTGGCGGTGACTGCCGCGAGGCAGCCGAAGCTGTGAGCTACCAGCCACACCTGACCAACTGCGCGGTCGATGGCTTCACCAACACGTTGTGACCAGGTTTCGATGACGGCTTGTGACCAGTCATGCTGATCGACGCGTTGTGCGCCGTCGATCTGAGTGAGCATCCACGTCTGCCAGTGCTCGGGACCACTGTCATGGAGGCCGGGGATGATCAGGGTGGTGGACTTCATCTATCGTGAACTGCCGCGCCGTCGCGAAACGGTTGATGCTCGCGAGACGGCGTCGAATGGTGCCTGTTACTTGCGCGACGCGATCTGGTCGAACACACCACCGTCGGCGAAGTGAGTTTTCTGCGCTTTCTGCCAACCACCGAATACATCATCAATCGTGAACAGTTTGACCGGTGCGAACTGCTTGGAGAATTGCGCGGCAACCTTGGCGTCACGTGGACGGTAGTAATGCTTCGCGGCGATTTCCTGACCTTCAGTTGTGTAGATGAATTCGAGGTAAGCCTGCGCGACCTTGCGTGTGCCGCGTTTGTCAACGACCTTGTCGACAATACTGACGGGTGGTTCGGCGAGGATGGACAGCGAAGGCGTGACCAGTTCAAACTTGTCCGGGCCGAGTTCCTTGATTGCGAGATAGGCTTCGTTTTCCCATGCGATCAACACGTCGCCGATACCGCGTTCTACGAAGGTCGTCGTCGAACCACGGGCGCCGGAGTCGAGCACTTTCACGTTGTCGAAGATTGCTTTGGTGAATGCTTTTGCCTTGGTTTCATCGCCACCGGGTGGTTTCAATGCGTAAGCCCAGGCCGCGAGGGAGTTCCAGCGTGCACCGCCGGACGTCTTCGGATTCGGCGTGATGACCTCAATGCCGGGGCGCGCGAGATCGTTCCAGTCCTTGATTTTCTTCGGATTACCCTTGCGCACGAGGAACACAATGGTCGAGGTGTATGGCGCCGCGTTGTTCGGCAGGCGCTTTTGCCAGTCCTGCGGCAACAGTTTTCCGTTCTCGTTTAGCGCATCAATGTCGTAGGCGAGCGCGAGTGTGACCACGTCGGCGTCCAGTCCGTCGATCACGGCACGCGCCTGCTTGCCGGAACCGCCGTGCGATTGCTTGATGGTGACGGTTTCATTGTTTTTGGCTTTCCACTGTTTGGCAAACGCCGTATTCAGGTCAGCATAGAGCTCGCGCGTCGGGTCATAGGAAACATTGAGCAGCGTGACCTGCGCGAGCGTGAAGCTGCTGATCGCGGCAGTCGTCAAGGCAGCGGCGGAGCGAAGGAGGAGGGAACGGTATCTCATGGTATTTGGTTCTGCACAGCAGTAAGTCAGTCGGTGGCAGAACATTAGGGCCTTGGCGCCGCGATGAGAACCAAGAAAAATTCACTTGCTTAGCAGCGAAGATTGCGAGCGTGGTGCTTGAAACTGGAAAAACGGCGCCAAAGCGCGTTGTGGACGGCATCAATGGGCAGCTCATTGGCCGCTCTGGATGCGAACAGCTTTGCAAGCCCGTTTTCTGAAAGCCTTATTGAAAAAGGGCTGTGGGCCGGTCTGTTGACTTTTATTACTAAAGTCGACTTCATGTTATTCAGCGTGATTAGCCCATATTGAATGGGCATTTCAACATAAAGCTGAATGGCAATTAATGCACAGAACATGCTTATCGCGCGCTCGTAAACCCGACGGATGAGGTTCCGCGCATTTGCTCCGCGACAGGAGAGGGGCAAAACAGTTGCGTAGCGCGGGCAGCTGGCTGCCCACGCGTCACAGGGCTTCCTACTTATTCGGCTGTGGCGTCAAACGCAGATACGGCCGAACTGCGTTGTAGCCCTTCGGAAAGCGCTGTGCGATCTCTGCCGGGTCCTGCAGGCTCGGTACGATCACCACATCGTCGCCGTCCTTCCAGTTGGCAGGCGTGGCGACTTTGTGTTTGTCGGTCAATTGCAGCGAATCGATCACGCGCAGGATCTCGTCAAAGTTACGCCCCGTGCTCGCCGGATAGGTGAACGTGGTGCGGATTACCTTCTTCGGATCAATGATGAAGACGCTGCGCACGGTTTGCGTAGCCAGTGCGTTCGGGTGAATCATGTCGTACAGCGTCGCCACTGAGCGATCCGCGTCGGCGACGATAGGGAAGTTGACCTCGGTGTTCTGCGTCTCGTTGATATCGCTGATCCACTTCTTGTGCTGATCGACCGGATCGACGCTCAACGCGATGGGTTTGACGCCGCGCTTCGCGAACTCCGAGTTCAGCGCCGCAGTCTTGCCGAGCTCAGTCGTGCAGACGGGCGTGAAATCCGCCGGGTGGGAAAAGAAGACAACCCAGGAGTCGCCTGCCCAGTCATGAAAACTGATGCGGCCGGCGGTGGAGTCCTGCGTGAAGTCGGGCGCGGTGTCGCCCAGTCGTAAGGTGCTCATGGAAAAAAACCTAATGGATGATGAGTGAAGATAGCCATCTTGCGGCGTACACGAGGGTTTTCACGA
>CAYMSY010000344.1:0-3788 GCA_964393195.1 uncultured Alcaligenaceae bacterium
GGCGACTTTACGCTGTCGTCGGTGACCAACGGCAATGCCCGCGGCAACAACCGTGGCGTGACCGAGACCGATACCGGTGGCTGGTTGATGGCGGATTTCTCCGGCAAGCTGGCGGGGCGCCCGCTGCGTGGAAACATCGGCGGACGCTACGTCGAGACCAAAGTGTCGTCTTACGGTTATCAGTCAACCGGCGGCGGTTCGCTGGTGACCGTTGACAATAGCTACAGTGATTTCCTGCCGTCAGCCAACGTCGCCCTTGACGTGACAAAGGACTTCGTCGTTCGCCTCGCTGCGGCCAAAGTCATGTCTCGCCCGCAGCTCGGCAACCTGAGCCCCGGCGGTTCGATCAGCACCACCGGTACGCTGTCGATCACGACCGGCAACCCGCTGCTGAAACCGTTCCGTGCCAAGACCCTGGACGCGAGTTTCGAGTGGTATTTCAACAAGAATGCGCTGGTGAGTCTGGGGCTGTTCCACAAGAACATCAACACTTACATCCAGAGCCTGCGTGTCAACGTGCCGTACAACCAGACCGGTCTGCCGATGTCGCTGTTGCCGGCGAACTTTACCGGCAGCGAAGTGTTTCAGGTGACTACACCAGTGAACACCGATGGCGGCAAGCTTTCGGGTTTTGAGCTTAACTACCAGCAGCCGTTGAATTTCCTGCCGGGCCGCTTCAAGAACCTGGGCGTATTGTTGAACTACACGCAAGTCAAATCGAAGATCAGCTATCTGGTATCTCCGACCAGTGCAGCGACCATCACGGACGACCTGTTGAATCTTTCGCCGAAGTCCTACAACGCGACGCTGTACTACGACGATGGCCGGTTCAGCGCGCGTGTGTCGGGTTCGCAGCGCAGCGGCTTCCTGACGCGCGTGCCGGGGCAGAACAACAACGACGTGGAAGGCAAGAACAAGAGCCTGAACGTCGATGCCTCAATGTCCTACAAGTGGAACGACAAGCTGGAGCTGACGCTTGAGGGCGTGAACCTGACCAATCAGGCCAACGATCAGTTCATCAGCCGTGCACGCAACAGCTCAGTGGTCTACAACGTGACCGGACGCGAGTTCATGGCCGGCTTCCGCTACAAGTTCTAGCGCAACAAGGTGCAACGAGCGGATGTGGTGCTTTGGTTCCACATCCCATTGGCCGCGTCGTGAATACATCGCGACGCGGTTTTTTTTAAGGAGGCTGGTGTGACGACTGCGTTGCAATCGCTTCGGAAGTATGCGGCGCTGGCCGCCGTCGCAGTGGGCCTGAGTCACGCCGCCCCCGGATATTCACAAGCTATGAACACCACTGGCAAATCCGATGCGGACAAGGTCCGTGTGATCCTTGTGGGCGATTCCACGATGGCGACGCGCACCGGCTACGGCGACGCATTCTGCGCGCGATTCGTTGCAGGGGTTGAGTGCATCAATCTCGCGCGCGGCGGCCGCAGTTCCAAGAGCTTTCGTGTTGAGGGGCTGTGGGACCACGTTCAGAAGATCCTCGCCGATAACAAGGCGAGCGAGACGCCGAGAACGACCTATGTCCTCATTCAGTTTGGCCACAACGATCAACCGGGCAAGGCGGAGCGTTCAACGGATCTTGCCACGGAATTTCCAGCGAATATCGCGCGCTATGTTGATGAAGTAAATGGCGGCGGTGGCGTGCCGATTCTGGTCACTCCGCTGACGCGACGTACATTTCGCAACGGCATCCACCATAACGATCTTGTTCCGTGGGCGGATGTGACGCGACGGATCGCCAGAGAAAAATCAGTAGCGCTCATTGACCTCAACGCAAAGAGCGCTACCGCAGTTGCGCAGATGGGAACGACCGAGGCCGACACGCTGGCAGAAGAGCCACCGCCGCCGTTTCCCGCATATGGGGTCGCGAACACTGGAGACGCCGCCAAGCCGGAGGCGAATCCCGTCGCAAAAAGTCGTTTTGATTACACCCATCTCGGCGCGAAAGGCGCGGCATTGTTCTCGCGCATGGTGGCGCGCGAGTTGGCGCAGGTTGCGCCCGCGCTCGCGACCTTGCTGCGCGCCGAATCGCACTCGCAGCCTTAGGTAAAAGTACATATAGCTTTCGCCTGAAACTCTTATTTCATGGGGCTATGAGGCACAAAAAGCTTAAAGTCGACTATCGGTCATTATTGCGTCTATGCCCCATGAAATAGACTATCCAGAAAAAAGCTGATAGCGATTTGCATCGATAGTCTGCTCGTCGCATTCAACTTACGGCCGCCAGTCGCGCAGCACGTTCGCGGTCGTGTACGTGGCCGCCTGCGCGTCCGTAAGCTGTCGTCGCTTGGCATTGTTTTTCGCACCCGGACCGCTGCTTTTGTACTCGAAGAAGCGCGAGTCCTCCGGGTAGAACACAGTCCGCTCAGGCCCACTCTTCTGAAGCCCGGTCATCGAGAACCATGCATCGGTCATGATGTGATCATCCATGAAGCATTCGATGAACACGCTGCTGCCAATCGCGTTGGGGTCCGCATAACGGCCGTCGGGCATGTTGACTGCCGGATGCCAGGGACGACCGAGCGCGGTCGAGTTCGCGGGCACAGCCGTGTTTTCCCGAAGTAGTTTGCAGCGTAAAAAGACGAGTCCGTAGGGGTTCGTAATCTGGGTGCTTGGCGCCGTGATGTAGCCGATCGGATAAACGTTCGGCTTGGTGCGAGGACGGCTCACGATGTCACAGGCTTCGAAGACCGTTTGCCCAGCGCCAAAAATGAAGTCGACGCCACCGCTGATATGACACCGACTGAAGTAGCCGCGCCCGGCGTCGACAAATAGCGTGTCTTGATGGCCGGCAATCCGCACGTTGTCGAAGCGCGCACGATCAGATGCACCGGAGGTCATCAGCGCCACCCCTTGGGGATCATTGGTCCGCGTCGGATCGGTCACCGGTTTTGCGTCGTTGGCCAGATAGTCGAAGCCATTTTCGATCGTCAGCTCACTCGCCGCAAAATCCGGCGCGCGAATGGTGAGCGTCGCGCACCCGGCGGTCGTCCAGGTTGTCGTTGTGCCGGGACGCATTTGCCCGGCGTACGCGTCAAAGGTGATGATCGTTGTGTCCCGACTTTCCCCGATGAGATGTATGTGGGGCTTGGCGACCTCGAGCTTCTCGTAGTAGCGTCCAGTGCGCAGCATGATTCGCCAGGGCGAAGTGGCGCTCGCAGGGGCTGCGTCGAGGGCTTGCTGCACGCTTTGATACTGTGCCACGCCGTCGACCAGTGCGCCCGCCGCGCCGCGATAGCTTCCGTCGACGACGCAATCAGCAGGCGACCGATTCGACGGTCGGCTCGCGCAGCCGTCTAGCAGCAGGGTGAGCGGAAGCGCTGCGCCAGTGACGACGCACAACCGACGGTTCAAATTCATGGTTGTTCTTTTCTCATTGAGGTTTAAAAGACGTCAGACATCTTATGAGAATGATACACTTCGTTTTAGTCGCGCCAAATAAACAAATCAGCGGGCGCGGTGGCAAAGGAGAGAAAGTGGTTCGCAACGATCGGGCGCGCGGAGTTACACAATCTGCCGCATCTGGCATGGCTCATCTGTCGCAGGACGCGCACTACGCCATCACGCCGAAAACGTCGCGTGACGCGATCCGGGGAGCCCGCCATGTATGAAAACCGGCGTCTTGGCCTGCTGTACGTGCTTCCTTTCGCGATTGGCGTAGCACTTTTCAAACTGTTCCCGTTCGTCATGTCGTTCGCGCTGTCTTTCACGCAATACGACCTGATCGAAGCACCGAAATACATCGGGCTCGATAACTACCGCGAAATGTTTACGAC
>CAYMSY010000345.1:0-3782 GCA_964393195.1 uncultured Alcaligenaceae bacterium
TTTTTCGGCGAACTGTCCACAAATCCATCAGGCTCAATACGCTTTGGTTTTCATGCGGCTCGCCGCGCTTTTCTTGGTTGCGCCGGTTTCTCTCCGGTGCTAAATTTCGTTCTGTAACTTTAACCCCACCGGGACAACGCATTGCGTTGTCCCCCTGGGCGCGTAATGCGGCGTCCCCTCTAACCGAGGAGATTGCCATGTTTGCTACTGAAGTTACGGAACAAGTGCAGCGCTTTGTACGTCCTGATCAAGCATCATTTATGTGGATCACCGCTGAGTACCATCGGTGGTTCGATGAAGGCGATTACCCGCGCGCGCGTCCTTTGGATGCCGCCGAACTAATCGCCTTGTACATGAATGATGAAGGCATGTCGTATGAAGCAGCCGAGCGCGAGGTTTCTTTGAACTCTCACGCAAAGCACGGAGACCGCATCATCTGGGAATTACTTTTCCGTGGTGATTTGCTTATCTTTCCGGCTGTTCTGGATGTAGTGTGCGAACCTGCTTAGGCGAGCACATCAGCGAGGCATGAAGGGTGTCCCCCTTCATGCCTTTGCTTTTTCCATCTCGTTATGACTGACCGACGCCAGGCACTGAGGCCATACGCTTTCACGCATGACGTCGCTTGCCTACCAGCTGATCTCGCGAGACGCGCGACAGTCAGCCCGGAGGTGGGAAAGTGTCAGCGCCATATGTGACGCAGATTTGAAGAGAATTCAAATTTCCAAAGCGGTAAATTTCCACATTTGCTTTTCAGGGGGCCAGCGCAACCCACCGAGCGAGATATTGCGGACTGTCAGCGATAACGTTGAGCCGCCAGGAATCAGTGAACTGCTAAGATAGCGCAGCTGGCTGTGCAGTCGCTTCGAGACTAAGGTATGCGTGCTAGTAGTCGTTTGTAAACAGAATCCGCTGTGGCCGGCATTTCTCACATACTAAGTAGCTAGTCGACTATCGTTGCATAGTTGCTGCGATCGGTTGGAAATTGACGTCCATACGGCGTGCGAGCTACGCTGAAAACACGCCCACTCCGCGAGGCCCCCTTTCCGTGCAAGTCCTGATCATCGAAGACGATGCCGATATTGCGACCAACCTGCACGATTTTCTTGCCGGTCGCGGTCATGTTGTCGACCACGCCGGCGATGGCGTCACCGGCTTGCACCTTGCAGTCACCAACGAATACGACTGCATCCTGCTGGACCTCTCGCTACCTGGCATGGACGGCCTGGAGGTTTGCTGTAAACTGCGCGCCGACGCGCAACGCGCCACACCGGTGCTCATGCTGACCGCGCGCGATACGCTCGACGACAAACTCCTCGGCTTCGAGCACGGTGCCGACGATTACCTGGTGAAGCCGTTTGCCTTGCGCGAGGTTGCGGCCAGATTGACTGCGCTGGTGAAGCGCTCGCAGGGCCGCATGACCGAAAAACTGCTTACCGTGGGCGACATCGTGTTCGACCCGGGGACGCTGACCATTGCGCGCGCCGGCTCGCCGGTAAAGTTGCCGCCGAAGTGCGTGCGCCTCCTACAAGTCATGATGGAGCGCCCCGGACACGTGTTTTCGCGGCGCGATCTGGAAATCGCCGCGTGGGGCGACACCCTGGAAGCGAGCGACACCCTGCGTTCGCACATGCACCTGTTGCGGCGCGCATTGTTGCGGCCAGACCGACCGGATCCGATCGAAACGGTTCACGGCTTCGGCTACCGGATGGTGGCGCGATGAAACTGCGTGCAAGCCTGCGCTTGCGAGTGGCCTTGGGCGTCGCGCTCCTGGCCACGCTCATCATCGGCGTTCACAGCATGTTGTTGTATGCGGGCATCGATGCCCTGGAGGACGACCTGGTAGACAAGATCGTTAGAGAAGAAATGCAGTACTTCATCGACAAGCATCGCGCGGACCCGGCGCATGTGAAGAGTACCGCGTCTGACAAGCTGACCGGCTACGTTGTCCGCACCGCTGAAGATTTAGCGCTTCCCGAATACCTGCGTGGACTTTCTTCCGGCGTGCACGACATCACCGTCAAGAATGAACATTTTCACGTGCTGGTAAGTGATCTTCCAGCTGGGCGCTTCATCATGATGTACAACATCAGCCATCACGAAGCGCGCGAGACGCGCATCATCTCATGGCTTGCTGCTGGCACGTTTGTCGCACTGCTGCTGGCGGCGAGTCTGGGCTATTGGGCGGCCGGCCTGCTGGTGCGACCGGTGCACGATCTCGCTAACCGCGTTGGCGCGCTCGGCGCCGAGCATTCCGAAACATCGCTCGCCGCCAACTTTGCGGACGAAGAGGTGCAGCGCTTGGCACAGGCGTTCGACGGATACCGGCAAAAAGTCCGGGAATTTGTCCGGCGCGAGCAGGAGTTCACCGCAAACGTATCCCATGAGTTGCGCACGCCGTTGACTGCCATCCGCACCAGCTGTGAACTGCTGTTTCACGAGCCCGGCCTAGGCGATGACGCGCGCCGTCGCCTTGCAGCTATCGACCGCAGCGCCGTGCGGATGGCCGACACGGCACAATCACTGTTGTTTCTTGCACGCGGCGGCGAACACGAACTGTTGGAAGACGTCTCGGTGCAGGAGTGTGTGAGTGAAGCCGCCGAGCCGCTGCTCGGGCTGATCACCGCAAAGGGTCTCGCTTTTGAATCGGCCATCGATCCAGCGGCAGTGATCCGCGTCGACCACCACGCACTCTACCTGGTGGCGAGCAACTTGCTCCGTAACGCTGCGCAGTACACCGAAAAGGGCGGTATGCGCATCGGCTACCTCGACGGCCGCCTGACCGTCGAGGATACTGGGCCCGGTATCGCGCCGGGCGAGATTCCGCACTTGTTCGATCGCTACTACCGCGGTACCCAGACTTCGCGCAGTGATGGCATGGGACTGGGATTGGCGATAGTTAAGCGCATTTGCGAGCGCTTTGGTTGGACACTGGAGGTTGCAAGTACGCCCGGTTCCGGCACGCGCGTGGCCGTAAACTTTCCGTTGCCGGGCTGATATTCCCTACAGCTTCACAAAACCTTCACAGGTTGCCTACCGCTGCACCTCATTCGTTTGATACCCGCTCGGCCTTGCCGGCGGGACTAGTCCTGCTCCACCTCCATCTCTAACCATTCACATGTTGCCCATGCTGACGCTACGCCGCTCGCGAAAACTCGTTGACCAACTCGGTCCCGGATTGATTACCGGTGCAGCCGACGACGACCCAAGCGGGATCGCGACCTACTCACAGGCCGGCGCGCAGTTCGGTGCCGGTATGCTCTGGTCGCTCGCCTTCACCACGCCACTGATGATAGGCATCCAGATGGTGAGCGCGCGTATCGGCTGGATAACCGGGCAGGGTCTGGCCGCAAACATCTGCCGGGTGATGCCCCGATGGGTGGCGATTACATTGGTCGCCATGTTGGTGTTTGCGAATACCCTGAATATCGCGGCGGACATCGCCGCCATGGGGGAGGCACTTCAATTAGTGGTCGGCGGACCGGAACACGGCCATGCTGTGCTTTTCGGCCTGTTATGCGTCGTGTTGCCGGTAAGGTTGAGCTATGAAACGATGGTGCGTGTGCTGAAATGGCTAACGCTTGCTTTGCTTTCGTATGTCGGCGTAGTGTTGGCGCTGCATGTTGACTGGGAACGCGTATTGTTGCGTACGCTTATTCCGAGCTTCCAGGGTGGCAGTGGCTACTGGATGATGATTGTCGCTGTGCTCGGTACCACGATCAGCCCGTATCTGTTCTTCTGGCAGGCCGCGCAAGAAGCTGAGCAGCGCCAGCGCATGCACG
>CAYMSY010000346.1:0-3762 GCA_964393195.1 uncultured Alcaligenaceae bacterium
GCGTTGGCTTGGCTTGAGGCGCAATTGAATCCATGTGAAAAGTGTAGCCCTTCGCTCTGCCGCGGCGCCGCGCACGCTTTCACGGACCAACACTGTGATTCCGCATCCGGTTGTCGGACCGCGCGAGGGGCTTTCCAGCCACCATTGGTCAGATTCCTGGTCATCGGAATGCCATCAACTTTTCAACAAAACCTTTATTGAAAAGGACATAGACGCGAAAAATGACATAAGTCGACTTATGCCACTTTACGGCCTTGAGCCCATATTGAATGGGTCTTCCAGTAAAAAGCTGCTAGCCGCGATGTTCGCCGACGCGCACAACTTTAAGCGCATTGGTGCCGCCGCTCTTGCCCATCGGCTCACCGCAGGAGAGGACGATCAGGTCGTTGTCGGCGACGGCGTCGCGCGCCTTGAGCGCGTCCTCGGCGGCCTGCAGGGCCCGATCACGATCCGCGTCGAACGGCACTACAACCGGGCGCACGCCGCGATACAGCGCGGCACGACGCGCTGCGCCAACCTCAGGTGTCAATGCATAAATCGGGACGCCGCTGTCGTGGCGGCTCATCCACAGCGCGGTGGAGCCGGATTGCGAGAGCGCGGCAATCGCCTTGGCGTTCAGATGAAACGCTGTGAACAGCGCGGCCATGGCAATCGACTGATCGACGCGGACAAACTGCTGATTGATGAAATCGCGATCAAGCTCATACACCTGCGATCGCTCGGCGGCGAGCGCAACGGCGGCCATCGCCTTTACCGTTTCCACCGGATAGCGACCGGTGGCCGATTCGGCGGACAGCATCACGGCGTCGGTGCCGTCCAGCACGGCGTTGGCCACATCGCTCACCTCGGCACGCGTAGGCACCGGTGCCGTGATCATGCTTTCCATCATCTGGGTCGCCGTGATCACCAGCTTGTTCTTGTCGCGGGCGCGCAGGATCATGCGTTTTTGCAGCGCCGGCACCGCAGCGTTGCCCACCTCGACGGCGAGATCGCCACGCGCCACCATGATGCCGTCGCTGGCGTCGATGATTTCGTCGAGCGTTTTCGGGATGATCGCTTCGGCGCGTTCGATCTTGGCAATCAGCCGCGCCTTGCCGCCCGCCGCCGCGAGCACGGTGCGCGCGGTCTGCATGTCGGCAGCGCTTTTCGGGAATGACACGGCAAGATAGTCAACATCGATTTCAACGGCCGTCTTGATGTCGGCAAGATCCTTCGCCGTCAGCGCCGGCGCGGTGAGGCCGCCGCCGAGCTTGTTGATGCCCTTGTTGTTCGACAGTTCACCGCCGTGCACGACGATGGTGTGCACCTTCTCGCCTTCGACCCGGGCGACGGAAAGCTGGATCAGCCCGTCGGCGAGCAGCAGCGTATCGCCAGCGCGAACATCGCGCGGCAGTTCCTTGTAGTCGAGGCTTGCCTGCTGCGCATTCGATAGCGGCGCCTTGTTATCGAGCGCGGCATCGAGCACAAACGCCTGACCGGCGTCGAGATGCACATGGCCATGCTCAAACTTGCCGATGCGGATCTTCGGGCCCTGCAGATCACCCATGATGGCGACTTCGCGCCCGACGCGCGCTGCGGCCTCGCGCACGCGATGGGCGCGACCGGCATGGTCTTCCGGCGTGCCGTGCGAAAAGTTGAGGCGGAATACATCGGCACCGGCTTCGATCATCTCGGCGATGATGTCGACGGTATCGCTCGCAGGCCCGAGCGTGGCAACAATTTTGGTGGCTTTCATGCGGGGGAGTGTAGTCCCCGTATGTGTCTGTAGTTCGATGTAGCGCCCGTGTGCGAAACCATTCCGCAGCTCCCGATGCGAAGCTGCCGTCGACTATTCCTTGCAATCGCCGGCGCGGATGGCAGAAATCATTTCCTTGCGGTGCTGCTTTTCGCCGAATTTGGTTCCGATTGTTTCCACCTCCGCACTGTACTGGTCCGGATTGATGATGGTGATCAGCGTCGTGTTGGTGCCGGAAATGCCGGGCAACTTGCAGGTGGCCTTGATCTCGAACTGATTGTCCGAGAGCGTCTTGACGCCGCTCTTGCATAGAAAGCTGGCGACGCGCAGCGTCCGCGTGATTTCCTTTTTCGGGCTGGCGCAATATTCGCTGTTGCGCGTTTCGTGTTCCACGGGCGACAGATCAAGTTTCTCGATCTTGCGCTCCACCTTCCACAGGCCGGGTCGCAACTGGTCCAGTGGAATCGAATCAATGGCCAGCGCCGGAAACGCAGCGATGCTCAAGGCAAGGCCCAGCGCGAGCGGGGTACGGGAAGTGAAAAACGGGTTCATGCAGCAAGTAACGGCTGACGCGGCCTGTTGTTGACCGCGTAGCCGTTTACTCGACGACGCGCAGCTTGACGTCGTCTACCCAGCCGGTCCCCGCGTCAAGCAGCATGATGCCAAGCTTGAGCTCAAAGGCATCGGGCGGCAGTTTGATTCGTACCGAATTGCGCTTCCAGTTCTGCTTGCCGGTGACCGGTTCGCTGCGAATCTGTTCGAGGATGGCGTTGCGGTTTTCGACGTTGACCACCAGCAGCCAGCCCTCGGGACCGACATCATCGGTCTTCAGCATGGCCGAGAACTCAAGCGTCTTGCCGGCGAAGGCATCGACGCGGACGGGTTGCTGGATCATGCCGAACGACTGCTCGCTGAGCCGCTTGATGCGATAGCTCGACTTGCCTTCGCTGGCGTTGCCGGTGTCCACCGACCATTCGTAGTTCTTCTGTGGGCCCCAGTGCTGCGTCGGCACCCAACCGGGAGCCTTCGGCCCGGTCGCCGGTGCTTCAAATCCGGCATTGACCAGAGGAATATCGACCGCAGCGCAAGCCAGACTCACGGTGGCGGCGCACAGCGCGACGAGGTAGCGTAGTTGATCAGGCATCGGTCACGGCTCCCTTGCTGGCGCTGGACGCGAGCAGTGCGAACTTGTACATGACGCCTTTTTTGTACTTCATGGGGGGCGCCGTCCATTTGGCGCGGCGGGCGGCTATGGTGGCGTCATCGACGTTGAGCTGAAGCAGCAGTTTGTGCGCGTCAACGGTAATCGAGTCACCTTCTTCCACCAGTGCGAGCAATCCGCCGACCTGTGCTTCCGGCGCGATGTGGCCTACGACCATGCCCCAAGTACCGCCCGAGAAACGGCCATCGGTGATCAGAGCCACGGTTTCGCCCATGCCCTTACCGACGATGGCACTGGTCGGCGCCAGCATTTCGCGCATGCCGGGGCCGCCTTTCGGTCCTTCGTAGCGCAGGACCAGCACGTCGCCGTGACGGATCTTGTCGGCCATGATCGCGTCCATGCATTCCGGCTCACTGTTGAATACGCGGGCCGGACCGGTCAGCACCGGGTTCTTGAGGCCCGTGATCTTCGCGACACAGCCTTCCGGCGCGAGGTTGCCTTTGAGGATGGCGAGGTGGCCTTCGGCGTACAGTGGATTGTTGGGCTGACGGATGACGTCCTGCGTCGCGGCCGGCAGATCAGGCACCCGGGCCAGTTCTTCCGCCATCGTTTTGCCGGTGATGGTCATGCAGTCGCCGTGGATCAGCCCCTTGTTGAGCAGCATCTTGAGCACCTGCGGCACGCCGCCCACGGCATGCAGATCGGTCATCACATACTGGCCCGATGGTTTCAGATCACACAGCACCGGTACCTTCTTGCGCATGCGCTCGAAGTCATCAATGGTCCAGTCAATGCCTGCCGCATGCGTGATCGCGAGGTAATGCAGCACCGCATTGGTCGACCCGCCAGTCGCCATGATCAGCGC
>CAYMSY010000347.1:0-3760 GCA_964393195.1 uncultured Alcaligenaceae bacterium
GCGAAGGCCGACATCAGCGGCAGCTTGCGTACGCGCTTGCCGGTAAGTGTTGCCACCGCGTTGGCGATTGCAGGCATCACGAGGGGTACACCGACTTCGCCCAGCCCGCCGGGTGACGCGCTGCTCGACACAAAGGTGATGTCGATGGCAGGCGTTTCACTCATGCGCAGCATCGGATAAGTGTCGAAGTTCTTCTGCTCGACACGACCGTCCTTGAAGGTGATCGCGTTTTTCATGCCGCTTGAGAAGCCGAGCAGGATACCCGACTCGATCTGCGCATGCGCCTGATCCGGATGCACCACGATGCCGCAATCGACCACTGCGGTCACCTTGTGCACCTTCGGACCATCCTTGGTCATCGACACTTCCGCCACTACCGCCGAATGCGTGCCGTAGCACTCCATCTGCGCGATGCCGAGCGCACGACCCGCCGCCGCCTTGCCCCAGCCCGCCTTTTCTGCGGCCATCTTGAGCACGTTGATCGAGCGGGTGTCGCCCTTGAGCATGTCCACACGCAGCGCGACCGGGTCTTTCTTGGTGGCCGCAGCGATTTCGTCGATAAAGCTCTCGACCGCAAATGCGTTGAGCGCGTTCGACACACTGCGCCAGTAACCAACACGGATACCGGTGTCGTGAATCACGTTCTCGATCTGCACGTTGGCAATCTTGTAGGTCAGATTTTCCGAACCCTCGGCCATGAACGGGTCCTTGCCGTTTTGCACAACGGGCGGGAAAGCGCGAGCCGTGACTGAAGGCGAGGTCATCTTGCTGTGGAAAGTCGTGACATTGCCGTTGGCATCGAGACCGGCGGTCATCTGATGCAGCGACAGCGGACGGTAGTAGTCATGCGTCATGTCGTCTTCACGACTCCAGATGAGCTTGACCGGTTTGCCAGCCGCCTTGGCCAGTTGTGCAGCCTGAATCTGGAAATCCAGTTCAAGCTTGCGACCATAACCACCGCCGAGGAAGGTGGTGTGGATGAACACCTTTTCCGGCGGCATGTTGATTGCAGCAGCGACGCCGTATTGCGCGCCCTGCTGGAACTGGATCGGGCCCGTGATGTGACATTCGCCGTTGATGATTTCAGCCGTACAGTTGACGGGTTCAAGCGTCGCGTGGGCGAGGAAAGGCAGTTCGTACTCAGCCTCCACCTTCGCTGCGGCCTTGTCCAGATCGGCGATGCCGGTGCCGTCCTTGCGCATGACGGCGCCCGGATTGACAGAGGCGGTGCGCAATTGCGACTCAATCTCAAGCATGTCGAGGTTCGCGGTCGGACCGTTGTCCCATTCGATTTCGAGTGCGTCGCGACCTTTTTTCGCGGTATAGAAGTCCTTCGCGAGCACGGCGACGCCGTCACCGATCTGCACCACGCTGACCACGCCCTTGACCGCCTTTGCCTTGGCATCATTGACCTTGACGACCTTGCCGCCAATCACCGGCGCCTGCGCAAGTGAGGCAATCAGCATGCCCGGTTTCTTGACGTCAATCCCGTATTGCGCCTTGCCTGCGACTTTCGCCGGAGTATCGATGCGGGCCTTGTTCTTGCCGATGATGGTCCAGTCTTTCGGGTCCTTCAGCGCGACCTTCTCCGGCATCTTCATGCCCGAGGCTTTGCCCACGAGCGCGCCGTACGCAAGCTTCTTGCCGCTCTTGTGTGTGACCATGCCGTTGGCAGCCGTGCACTCACCAGCGGGGACTTTCCACGTATCAGCTGCAGCCGCAACGAGCACTGTACGCGCCGACGCACCGGCTTCTCGCAGCTTGGTCCATGCATCGCGCACGGACGTTGAGCCGCCGGTGATTTGTCCACCGAGCATTGCATTGATATACACCGGAGCCGACGGCGCCATTTCGATCTTTACCGACGACAGCGGAACGCCCAGTTCTTCGGCGACCAGCATCGGCATCGACGTGTAGACGCCCTGCCCCATCTCGGAACGATGACAGATCAGCGTTACGCCGCCCTTGGCGTCCACCTTGACCCAGGCATTCGACACAGCGGGTGCGTCGGCGGTCTTGGCGCCAGCGGTTGGCAGTTGAAAGCCGATCACCAGCGCGCCACTCAGCGCGCTCGTTGATTTCAGAAATCCGCGACGGGCGGAGGATTCGAGTTTGTCCTGCAATACGTGCTTTTTCATGGCTCGTCCCTCCTTACGCTTTTGTGCCGGCGACGGCGTTACCGGCGCGGACGACTGCTTTTTGAATGCGGTGATAGGTGCCACAGCGGCACACATTGCCATCCATCGCAGCCACGATTTCTGCTTCCGAAGGTTTCGCGTTCTTCGTGATCAGCGCAGCGGCAGTCATCATCTGACCGGTCTGGCAGTAGCCGCACTGCGGTACTTCTTCAGCGATCCAGGCGTCCTGCAGCGCCTTGCCAACTTTTGCCGGCAGGCCTTCAATGGTGGTGATTTTTTTGCCAACGGCCGCGCTCACGGGCGTCGAGCACGAGCGGATCGGCGAACCGTCGAGATGCACGGTGCAGGCACCGCAGAGCGCCATGCCACAGCCGAACTTCGGACTCGTAACATCGAGATGGTCACGCAGCACCCAAAGAATAGGCGTATCGGGATCACCATCGAAATTCGCCGGCTTCCCGTTCACATTCAGTTTCAACATTGCACTCCTCCTAATATTTCCGCGATCGGTTGACGTCGATCAAATAGGTCGACTGTCGCTTGTGGCTGTGTGCGAGCATAGGGCAAACCATGATGGCGCGAAAGGGGCCACGCACATTTTTTGTACGGTTTTCAAAACCTGCGTTCCGGTGTTCTCAACGCAACAAAAATGCTGCGTCGCAACACGCACTACCTAACCGTCATCGGCCCGGTTCAGTTAGCGCCGTGATGCATAAACGATCGCTGCGATGACCACGATGATCGCAATCCAGACGTACATCGAAATCGCCGGTTTGCGCGGCGCCGCGCCAGCCGTCGCGTCCCCCGATCCGTCGGTTGTGACGGCGGCTTCGGGTACCGGTTCGGCCACCAGTGCGTCGAATTTGGCGAAGAAGTCATCAGCAATCTTGCGCGCGGCGGCATCGACCAGGCGCGAGCCGACCTGCGCGAGCTTGCCGCCGATCATCGCGTTGGCCGTGTACTCAAGCCGGGTGCGCCCGTCGCTTTCAGTGGACAGCGAAACACCCGCTGTACCGTTGGCAAAACCTGCCGGGCCGCCCTGACCTTCAAATTTCAGCATGTAGTCGTTCGGTGGCTGCACATTTAGGAGCTGCAATTTGCCTTTGAATTTCGCGCTCACCGGGCCGACCTTGACGCTCATGGCCACGACGAACGTATCCTCCGCCGTCGCTTCAAGGCTGTCGCAACCGATGATGCACTGTTTCAGCATCGCCGGATCGTTCAGCGCCGCCCACACCTTTGCCTGCGGTGCGTTGATCACGCGGCTGTCTTTCATGTCCATCGTGGAATCTCCGAATCTAACTCAAAATTTGCAGGAATATCAGCCATCAGCTTTTTTGCGAAACACGCATTCACAATGGGCTTACAGCTATAAATTATAAAAAGTCGACTTTTGCACAATTTGATCGCCATGCCCTATGCAATAAAGCGTTCACGAAAAAGCCATAAACAAAAAACAATGTTTTCACAACGGTAAACCTCACGCCGCACTCAGCGCGGTGGCCAGCGATTTGATCGATTGCAGGTTGTGTGCCGGGACAAATTTTGTGGCATGCGGCAACAGGGTCTGAATGCCGGCGGCGCGCGGCGCGAAACCTTCGTAACGAAGCAGCGGATTGAGC
>CAYMSY010000348.1:0-3741 GCA_964393195.1 uncultured Alcaligenaceae bacterium
TCCTGTCGGAAATGCGCAGCAAGGGGCTGTCGTTTGCGGAAGTGCTGAAGACGGCTCAGGCTAAGGGTTACGCCGAAGCCGATCCGACGTTCGACATCGAAGGCGTGGATGCCGGGCACAAGATCAGCATCCTCGCAGCGCTCGCATTCGGCGTACCGATGCAGTTTGAGAAAGCCCACGTCGAGGGCATCACGAATATTGAAGCGGCGGACATTCGTTACGCCGAAGAGATGGGCTATCGCATCAAGCTGCTCGGCATCGCGCGTCGCCGTGACGCGGGTATCGAGTTGCGTGTACATCCAACGCTGATTCCCACCAAGCGTCTCATCGCCAATGTCGAAGGCGTCATGAACGCGGTTTTGGTCAAGGGTGATGCGGTGGGTGCGACGCTTTACTACGGTGCCGGTGCCGGTGCCAATCCGACTGCTTCGGCCGTGATCGCGGACCTTGTGGACGTTGGCCGACTGATTGATGCCGATGTGAATCATCGCGTGCCCTATCTCGCGTTCCAGCATGACCGGATTGGTACCGAGCCGGTGCTGCCGATTGATGACGTGGAGACTTCGTACTACCTGCGCCTTCGTGTCGATGACAAACCCGGTGTGCTGGCCGATATCACGCGTGTGCTCGCCGACAATCACATCTCGATTGACGCCATGCTGCAAAAGGAGCCGGAAGAAGGGGAAGCACAAACCGACATCATTCTGCTGACGCATGAGACGATTGAGAAGAACGTAAAGCGCGCGATTTCGGCAATCGAATCGCAACCAACCACGCGGGCGAAAGTGGTGTTGCTGCGTCTGGAGAATCTCGCGTAATGCGCTACATCTCTACTCGCGGCCAATCGCCGGCGCAAACGTTCAGTCAGGTACTGCTCTCCGGCCTCGGCGAAGACGGCGGCCTCATGCTGCCGGAGACGTTGCCGAAAATCACCGATGCCGAGCTGACCGCGTGGCGCGGCCTGCCGTATCACGCGCTGGCGCACGCGGTGCTTTCGAAATTCGTCGCCGCCGACGATATTGATTCCGCGACCCTGGCCGCGCTGACACAGGCGACCTACACCCGGGCAGTGTTTGGCACCGACGAAATTACGCCGTTGCGCTCGATTGACGCCTACGTATCCGGCATGCAGATTCAGGCGCTGTCGAACGGTCCGACGCTCGCGTTCAAGGACATGGCGATGCAGTTGCTCGGTCGCCTGTTCGAGTTTGAACTGGGGCGTCGCAATGCAACGCTTAATGTGCTCGGCGCGACGAGTGGCGACACGGGCAGCGCCGCCGAATACGCGATGCGCGGACGCAAGGGCGTTAATGTGTTCATGCTCTCGCCCGCAGGGCGCATGAGCGCGTTCCAGCGTGCGCAGATGTACTCGTTGCAGGATGCGAATATTCACAACATCGCCGTTGAAGGCGTGTTCGATGACTGTCAGGACATCGTGAAGGCAGTGTCGAACGATCTCGACTTCAAGCGCAAGCACAACATCGGCACCGTGAATTCGATCAACTGGGGTCGCATCTCGGCGCAGATCGTCTATTACGTTCGCGGTTACCTCGCGGCCACGACGAGCAATGCGCAGAAGGTTTCCTTCGCGGTGCCGTCCGGCAATTTCGGCAATATCCTTGCGGGTCACATCGCCCGCGAAATGGGCGTTCCGATTGACACGCTGGTGCTCGCGACCAACGAGAACAATGTGCTCGCCGAGTTTTTCAATACCGGTGTCTATCGCCCGCGTCCCAGCAAGGAAACCTTCGAAACCTCCAGTCCGTCGATGGATATTTCCAAGGCGTCCAACTTCGAGCGCTTCGTGTTCCATCTCTTCAACGGCGATGCGGAGCGCATTGCCTCATTATGGGAAGAGGTTGATCAGGGACGCTCGTTCGATGTCTCGCAGGCGCCAGAGTTCAAGGGCTTGCGTGAGCGCTTCGGCATTGTTGCGGGTACCAGCACGCATAGCGACCGCCTTGCCACGATCCGCGAGGTCTACGAGAAGACGAGCGGGTTGATCGACACGCACACGGCCGATGCGGTCAAGGTCGCGCGCTCGCTGGTCAAGCCGGGAATACCGATGATTGCGCTCGAAACCGCGCTGCCGGTCAAATTCGCGGAGACGGTCAAAGAGGCGGTCGGCTTTGAGCCGCCGCTGACCTCCGCGCAATTGGCCATGATGGCATTGCCGCTGCGCGTCGTGCAGATTCCGCCGTCCGTGGCCTGGGTGAAGACAATCATCGCTGCCAACTGAGTCTTCGGGAACGGTGGGCCATTTGCCGCGACACGTCGCTCCTACAATGAACTGATGCCCAATTCACTCGAAGTCAGCCACCTGAGTCATCGCTACCCGCCGCGCGGGCGTGAACCAGCGCGCGACACCCTGCATGACGTAGGTTTCCACGTCGATGCGGGACGCGTCGGCTGTCTGCTCGGACCGTCCGGATGTGGCAAGACGACGCTTCTGCGCTGTGTGGCGGGCCTTGAGCGCGTCGGCGGCGGCACCATCGCCATCGGTGGCCGCGTCGTGGCCGACGCCCGCACCCACGTTGAGCCCGAGAATCGCGGCGTCGGCGTGGTGTTCCAGGATTACGCGCTGTTTCCCCATCTCGACGTGGCGGGCAATATCGGCTTCGGCCTCGGCAAACTGTCCTCGGGCGAACGCGCTTCACGCGTGCAGGAGGCGCTGGAACTGGTGCACCTGCGCGATGCGGCGCTGGCCTATCCGCATGAGCTCTCCGGCGGCCAGCAGCAGCGTGTCGCGCTTGCCCGCGCGCTCGTCGTGAAGCCCAAGCTCGTGCTCTTCGATGAGCCCTTTTCGAATCTCGATATCGAGACGCGGCAACGGCTCTCCGCCGAGGTGCGCGCGTCGTTGTTCGAGGCAGGCGCCACGGCCCTGCTGGTGACGCACGATCAGCATGAGGCATTTGCACTGGCCGACGAAATTGGCGTGCTGCGCGACGGCCATCTTGAGCAGTGGGACACGGCCTACAACCTCTACCACAAGCCATCGTCGCGTTTTATCGCGGACTTTGTCGGCGAAGGCGTGTTTCTGCCGGCGCGCGTTGTCGACGGCAACCATCTCGACAGCGAGCTCGGCACGCTCGCGCTGTCGTCACCCACGCAGCGGGCGGCCGGTGACGAGATCGAGCTGCTGCTACGACCCGATGACGTCGTCCATGACGACGCCAGCCCGACCACGGCGAAAGTAATCGCTCGTGCGTTCCGCGGTGCAGAATTCTTGTACACGCTGGAGCTTGCGAGCGGTCGCAGCGTGCTGGCGCTGGTACCCAGCCACCACAACCATCGTATCGGCGAAGCGATCGGCATTCGCGTCGAGCTCGATCACGTTGTCGCGTTTTGACGAGACGGCCATTTGCTGGCTATAATCGATGGCTTAGCGGCTGTAGCTCAGTTGGATTAGAGTACTTGGCTACGAACCAAGGGGTCGTGGGTTCAATTCCTGCCAGCCGCGCCATACTCATAAAGGGTTAGATGGATAGTATCCACTAACCCTTTTTTCTTTTTGCGCAGGGTACTTGCCCTGGATTTGTCCCGAGAAGCGCGGGCTTGCATTCAACGCCGTTCGTCGACCTCAACGGCTTCTGGCGGATCGAAGGACTATAGATGCTGCCGTCAAAGATAAGGAGCGTGGCCGTGCCCAGTATTCCTCAACGCTATTCATGGCTCTCATGGCTTCAGCAGATCGCTGGCGGGTTCGTCCTGCTGTGCGTCGGTGGCTGCGGCGCGGCTGGA
>CAYMSY010000349.1:0-3724 GCA_964393195.1 uncultured Alcaligenaceae bacterium
TTGTCGACGCGCGGCGTAGAAATTCACGCAAAAACCGACGCCAGCGCCCGCCAGCACTGAGCCCCAAATTTGCCATATTGAACGATCGGACAAAAATAACAGTCCGGTTGATATGGCGAAGTTAAGCAGCGAGCCGATCGCTTGAGCCATGACATACCTGCACCAGTCACCAAGAGACGCGGGGTGCCGCGGCGAAAACGTGAACCTGCGATTGAACAGGTACGTCGTCGTGATCCCTGCCAATTGGGCGAGTATCCGAACGAGAACGAAGTGCCCCCCCAGTCCGATGCCAATTGAGACGATGGACGCATCGATCGCGAGCGCAATGATTGCGCCGACGAGGTAGCGCCCCGCCTGGTTGGCGGTCTCACGCACGGATGTCGCCTGTGGCCGTGTTCATCACGACAGCGTAGCAGGTGCGACAGATACCGGTCGTCAAGCGGTCATGCATGAAATACGTTTCCATTTTCAGATGCACGTCACATTCAAGTACGGCGCAGCTGGACAAGGCTTTAGAGCCTCGGCTCAACGCAAATTGGAAAGAATCAGCCATGCCCTGCGGCTTCCTATAATGCTGGGCTAAGCATAAACGTCATATGCCGGCGCCTCTTGATGAGGGCTGGCCCAGGAGAAGGTGTGAAGATACTCGTCCCGGTCAAACGCGTTGTCGATTACAACGTAAAAGTACGCGTCAAATCCGATAACTCGGGTGTGGATATCGCGAACGTCAAGATGTCGATGAACCCGTTCTGCGAAATCGCGGTTGAAGAAGCCGTACGCCTGAAAGAAAAGGCCGTAGCGACCGAGGTTGTAGCCGTGTCGGCCGGTGTCGCGCAATGCCAGGAAACGCTGCGCAATGCGATGGCTATCGGTGCAGATCGTGGCATTCTTATCGAGACTGACGCGGAACTTCAGCCCTTGGCCGTTGCCAAGCTGCTCAAGGCAATCGTTGACAAGGAACAACCGAAACTCGTGATTCTCGGCAAACAGGCGATTGACGACGACGCGAATCAGACGGGGCAAATGCTTGCCGCGCTACTCGGATGGGGTCAGGCAACCTTTGCCTCAAAAGTCGAAGTCTCCGGAGAAACCGCGAACGTGACTCGGGAAGTCGATGGCGGCCTCGAAACAATTTCACTGAAACTGCCCGCGATTATCACCACCGATCTTCGCCTCAACGAGCCGCGTTATGCAACGCTACCCAACATCATGAAGGCCAAGAAAAAGCAGCTCGATACGGTCAAACCCGCTGATCTGGGCGTCGACGTAACTCCCCGCATTGCGACGATCAAGGTCGAAGAACCTCCGAAACGTCAGGGCGGTGTCAAGGTCGCCGATGTGGCGGCGCTCATCGACAAACTGAAAAACGAAGCAAAGGTGATCTGATCATGGCCAATCTCGTCATTGCTGAACACGATCACGGATCGCTGAAAGCCGCTACGCTAAATGTCATTTCCGCTGCTGCGGCCATTGGCGGCGATGTGCACGTTCTGGTTGCCGGCGAAAATGCCGGTGCTGCTGCTGCTGCTGCTGCGCAGGTTGCTGGTGTATCGAAGGTCCTGCTTGCAGATGGTCCCGCGCATGCGAAACTGCTTTCGGAAAATGCCGCACTGCAAGTCGTCGCTGTCGCCGGTGCATACAGTCACATCCTGGCCCCCGCCACCGCCTATGGCAAAAGCGTTGCTCCGCGTGTTGCGGCCCTGCTCGACAAGGCGCAGATTAGCGACATCATCAAGGTGGTGGACGCCGATACGTTCGTGCGCCCGATCTACGCAGGCAACGCATACGCTACGGTCAAATCGGTTGATAGCGTCAAAGTACTGACAGTGCGCGGCACCGCCTTCGCAGCAGCTGCGACGTCCGGTGGCACGGCCGCCGTCGAAAATGTGGCTGTTACCGCCGACTCGGGTGTATCGAGCTTTGTTTCTGCAGAAATCACCAAAAGTGAACGGCCCGAACTGACAGCAGCAAAGATCATTGTGTCCGGCGGTCGCGGCCTTGGGTCCGGTGAAAAATATCGGGAAGTGTTGACGCCGCTCGCGGACAAACTGAATGCCGCCATGGGAGCCTCGCGCGCCGCAGTCGACGCCGGATTTGTGCCCAATGACTATCAGGTCGGTCAGACCGGCAAGATTGTCGCGCCAGAGCTTTATGTGGCTGTCGGCATCAGCGGTGCGATTCAGCATCTGGCCGGCATGAAAGACAGCAAAGTCATCGTAGCCATCAACAAAGATCCGGATGCTCCGATATTCGGTGTAGCGGATTACGGGTTGGTCGCTGATTTGTTCGAGGCTGTGCCGCAATTGACGGCCGCACTGTAGCGTCATACGTCCGCCTGGGACCTCTCCCCATTGCGGGAGAGGGCTAGCGTGAGAAGGTTGTCTAAAGCCCTCTCACACTAACAGGACGAGTCATTTCCGAATGACGATGCCCACCTGGCCTTTCGCAACGGAGGGCCGGCAACACGCCGGACACAAGAATGAGTACCTACCAAGCCCCGCTAAAAGACATGCAGCTATTGCTGGAGACGGTCGCGCCGATCTCCGAGCTATGCAAGTTGCCACATTTCGCAGACGCGACGCCGGACACCGTCAACGCAATTCTGGAGGAATCCGCCAAGTTTGCGAGCGAGGTGCTTGATCCGTTGAACTGGTCCGGCGATCAGGAGGGCGCAAAACATCATCCCGCGGATAACTCGGTCACCACGCCCAAAGGCTTCAAAGCGGCCTACGACGGCTACCGTGCGATGGGCGGCACCGGTTTGCCGATGCCTGCCGAATTTGGCGGCTTGGGCCTGCCACGCTCGGTGGTGACGCTCACTGACGAAATGCTGCATTCGTCGAACATGGGCTTTGGCCTGTTGCCAATGCTCACTCAAGGTGCGATTGAGGCCATTCTTCTCGCGGGTTCGGACGAGCTCAAGGCGACCTATCTGGAAAAGATGGTGAGTGGTGAATGGACGGGGACCATGAACCTTACGGAACCGCAGGCCGGTTCCGACCTGGCACTCGTGAAAACGCGCGCCGAGCCGCAACCAGACGGCACCTACAAAGTATTTGGTACCAAGATTTTCATCACTTACGGTGAACACGACTGGGCGGACAACATCGTCCATCTCGTGCTCGCCCGCCTGCCGGACGCCCCGCCAGGTGTGAAGGGCATTTCTCTGCTCGTGGTGCCGAAGTTCCTTGTAAACAAGGACGGGTCCCTCGGTGAGCGCAACGACGCCAAATGCATCTCGATCGAACATAAACTCGGTATCCACGCATCACCGACAGCAGTCATGCAATACGGTGACGCCGGAGGCGCCAAGGGCTATATCGTAGGTGAACCCAATCGCGGCCTTGAGTACATGTTCATCATGATGAACCTCGCCCGATTCGGCGTGGGTTTGCAGGGTATTGGCATTGGCGAACGCTCTTACCAGCGCGCTGTGGCGTTCGCTCGCGAACGCGTGCAATCACGTGATGTGGGTGCGCCGAAAGAACCATCTGTCCCCATCATCCGTCACCCGGACATTCGCCGCATGCTGCTGCGCATGCGCGCACAAACCGAGGCCTCGCGCGCACTTGCAATGGCAACGGCGTACGCCTTCGATCTCGCGGAGGCGCATCCGGATGCCGATGTCCGCGCGGCCAACCATGCTTTTGTCGACCTCATGATTCCGATCCACAAGGGCTGGGCCACAGAGATGTCGCAGGATGTCACCTATCAGGGCGTACAG
>CAYMSY010000350.1:0-1607 GCA_964393195.1 uncultured Alcaligenaceae bacterium
TGTTGCCTTCATTCTGCGTAACGTCGTTGATGCTGAGCATCGCGCCGCCGTCGTCATTCTGGATGTTGCCCAGGCCCTGGCCATCGGCAAGCGTGGCGCCACTGACGTTGGTGACGTTGACGAAGAAAGTCTCGTTGGGCTCGGGCGTGATGTCGCCGTTGACGAGCACCGTAAACGTATAGCTTGTGTTGCCTGCCGCGATGGATTGCGTCGTCAGAGACTGCGCCGCGTAGTCGCTGGCGGACGATGCGGTGCCATCAGCCGTTGCGATGTCAAAGGTGACGCCGCCGGCACCGGCCGGCGCCGACAGGCTGACCGTGAAGGTGAACGAGGTGGTACCCGCGTTGCCTTCGGCGATCGACACGTCGTTGATGCTCAAGGCCGGCAATGCCGGGCCGCACGGGGCAAGGGTCGAGCTCGTGTTGCGCGGCACCGCAGCAGCGGCCGCGAAATCGCTCGCGTTGCTGTCGGTATCGGTACAGCCGCCGGCCGCACGGTAGATGCCGTTCGCCGTGCTCGGCGACGGCGCCGCTGCGGATTCGCTGCAGTTGGTGCCGCTGCCATATCCAACGAGGTCGATGATGCCGCTGCTCGGGCAGGCGCCGGACAACGCAGTGGTGGAGCCAGCGAGTGCAATCTTGCCTGCCGTGGCACTCATCTGGATGGTACCGCTCGCATCGGTCGCCGGAATCGGGTTGGAGCCAGTGGCAGTGGTACCCATTCCGACCAGGTAGTACTGCCCCGGCTGAATGGTACCGCTCAGCGCTACGGTGGACCAGGAGGTGCCGGTCGACCCAGCGTACTGCACGGACCAACCCGCGACGCTGACTGGCGCCGCGCTGCGGTTGAACAGCTCAACATAGTCACGCGTGTACGTCGAGCAGCCCGCCGTTGGGCACCCCGCCCCGCCATACACCTGGCTGATAACGATATCGGGCGAAACCGCAGCCGCAGGAAGTGCAGCAAACAATGTCAACGCAGACATGAGTGACAGGACAAACGCTTGACTGCGCGAGCGCTGATACGCTGGATACGAAACAGGGCCTTGGCGGAACAAACGAGTAACTAACGAATAGCGCAACAATCCAGCCTCCAAAAATTCTCAATCCGGGCTTTGACGCCCGCCCCCGAACAGAACTATCAACTATTCTGTGCCGCTCATTGAAGCACGGCTACATGACAAGGCGGTGTATTCGCTATGTCCGAAGAAACTTAGCAATCGCCGCGCCAGCGTTTCGCGTCAGCGTTTCAATCGCGCAATCAGCCCGTCAAGATCATCGAGGCAAGCATAGCGAATCACCATTTCATCCTGACCGTTTGCCTGATGCGAAATCTCGACGTAGGTGCCAAGGCTATCGGCCAGCTCGGTCTCTAACCGGTCGAGGGCCCGGTCACGCAGGGTGAGTTTTTCCTGCTTGCTGCGCACGGTGGGGATACCACTACGCTTCTTCGTATCGGCACCGGTTTCGTCTTTGATCAGCGCCTCGGTCGCGCGGACGGACAGCCCGTTGATCGCGATTTTTTCAGCCAGCATGATCTGTTTGTCTTTGGACAGCGGCGCCGGCGCGCGGGCGCAGCGAGTTCGAGCAGACGTTGCACACCGAGCA
>CAYMSY010000350.1:1617-3690 GCA_964393195.1 uncultured Alcaligenaceae bacterium
ACGCCACCCCCGCTCGGCTGGTGGGCACTCGATGACGGGCTCGAACTCACGGAGATGATGTATCAGGCTCCGAGCTGACAATCCCGCCGGCGCATCATTGCCGTGCGCCAACACATCAAGCAGCAAGCGAATGTCAACGCCACGGCCAAAGGCACGACACTTTCCTTGTTCGCCGAGGATGAAGCCATCGGGCAGTGGCACTATGCGGCGCTGGTCACCGATCCAAATCTTCCCGCCTTGCAGATCTGGCGCCTGTATCGCGGGCGGGCTGATTGTGAGAACCGGATCACGGAGCTCAAATACGACTTCGCGGCGGGTAGGCTCTATCTGCGAGACTTCTGGGCTACCGCGGCGGCACTACACACCGTGATGCAAAAGCGTGAGTGGATTTCAGGGCTCTTGGATTAATCCAAGCAGTTCGATCTACCCGTACATTTCAACACCAAATTACTCGCCCTGATACTTCCTATTGGAAAATGTCGGACAATAGCGACGCGTCCAAGAGAGAAGGTCTATCTCGACAATCCTCGTTTTGTTCCAAATGCGGCAACAAGGGCAAAAAAGGGGGATCCGTGAAAGAGAATATGGTTCGGTGCGCTCTCGCGCATCTGCGGGCGGTTGCTTTGTTGGCCGTCGAAACGGTGGCGCTGTCTTGGACCCCTCTGGCGATGGCGGCCGACCCCCCTGCGGGCTGTTCGACATCCGCAGGCCAAACGACCTGCGTCTTTGCCTATACCGGCGCGCCGCAGGTCTGGAACGTACCGGCCGGCGCGACGTCGGCTACATTCTTCGTCTACGGTGCGCAAGGCGGGGCGGGGGGCGTACGCGGAGGATTTGGCGGCACCTATTTCGGAACCGCTGCCGTAACGCCGGGGGCGGTCATGCAGGTCAATGTCGGCGGACAGGGCGCCAGCGCGAGCAGTGGTGGCGCAGGCGGCTGGAACGGCGGCGGCGCTGGCTTCAACCCTGCAGGCGGGGGTGGCGGCGGATCCGACGTTCGCCAAGGGGCGTGCGCCGCATCGGGCTCTTGCGGGTTGAGTGACCGGGTGATCGTGGGCGGTGGCGGCGGCGGCGGCGCAGGCACCGACATCGTTGGCGCGCTTTACTACGGCGGTGACGGTGGCGGCAGGTTCCCGTCCAATGGCTACCCGTTATCAAGTATCGGTAGCGGTAAAGCCGGTCTCGACATCATTGCCGGAGCGGGCGGACAAAACCTCTGCGGATCGACGAACGGCGCCGACGGTGGCCCAGGTTTCGGTGGCGCTGGCGGGCAAAACTGCGCAGCTAACGGTGGCGGCGGAGGGGGTGGTTATTTAGGTGGAGGGGGCGGCGGCGCAGTCACGAGCCCCGCAGTACCGGGAGGATTCAGTGGCGGGGGCGGCAGCGGGTTCGTCGATCCTGGCATGTCCAAATCGGACGGGGAGAACATCAGTAGCCGCTTGGGGAACGGACTGGTCATCATCGTGGCGCCCTTGAAGGCACCCACCGTCACGAAAAGCTTCGGCGCGACGACTGTTGCGCTGGGGGTGCCCGTCAGCCTAACATTTACCATCACTAACCCGAACCCGCTGGTGCCGTTGACTGGCGTGCAGTTGCTCGATGACTTTCCTGCCGGTCTGGTAGGCGCGTCAACCAGTCCGCCGGAAGGCTGCAACGGAGGTGTCATCGTCAGTGACGAAAATGTCGGCTTTCTCACTATGGGCGGTGGCACGCTCCCGCCAGGCGGCTCGTGCACGTTCTCCGTGATGGTGAAGGGAACAATCGCAGGCAACTATACGAACACCACGGACCCAGTGACAACCTTGCAGAGTCCGCCAGGGAACGCTGCAAGCGCGAATTTGACAGTCCTGGGAACCGCACCGCCAAGCATCACCAAGGTTTTCGGCGCCGCCAGCGTGCTATTGAACGGCTCCACCAGTTTGAGCTTCACGCTCAATAATCCGAACGTGACGGACGCCTTGGCAAGCGTGAGCTTCGTCGACAGCCTGCCTTCGGGGCTGACCGTCGCGACGCCCACTGGACTGATCGGGTCCTGCGGGGGCGGCACGATCACCGCGACGGCCGGCAGTTCGT
>CAYMSY010000351.1:0-3676 GCA_964393195.1 uncultured Alcaligenaceae bacterium
GGCGGCGCCATCTCTGCCAGCTTGAGTGCACGTTGCTGGTCCTCCTCGGTTGCCGTTTCCGCCGGGCCGTCCAGCGTGGTCATGCCAAGGAATGCAACCGCAGCCTCTACCGCGTTGAGCGAGGCCAGCCGGGCCGTTCCAAAGCAGCGCGGCGCCGGCTTGTCCACCAGTAACTGGTAGAGGACGCGCAGGGTGTCCGAGTCCGCTTTCCTGAAGTTGAATTGCCCGGTTCTGGCGCGTTCGACCATCGTTCGCACGTCGGTGAGAACGCGACTGAAAGCGGCCTTTGCGGCGTCGATGCTTTCAATCGTGTCAACCCGCAAGTCCTCGCTCGCGGCACGTCTTGCCTCCTGTTCACGTTCGTTGCGGAGGCGCTCCACCTGCCAGTACAGGGCTGCGGCGACAACCACGATTGCGAAAACAATCGTGGCGGCGATCCGGCGGCGGCGACTAGATTTCATCATTGCTGGGACTGACTGCAATCCGGCAATATACGGCCCGGATGGCCACCGACGTCTTCCATCAAAAAATTCTTCGCTACCGCAGACGTATGCGTCAGGCCACGTGCCGCATGCGCATCCACGACTGCACGTCGTCTGCCTCCAGCGGTTTTGAAAAGTAGTACCCCTGCACTTCATCACAGCCGGACTCGCGTACGGCGTCAAGCTCTGCCATTGTCTCCACACCCTCGGCGACGATGGTCATGCCAAGCCGATGCCCCATTTCCACGGTGGACAGCACGATGGCGAAGTTGCGGGTGTTGGCGGTGAGGTCGGTGACAAAGCTGCGATCGATCTTGAGCTCACTGACCGGCAGCTGGCTGATGTGGGTCAGCGTGGCGTAGCCGGTGCCGTAGTCGTCGAGTGACACCAGGATGCCAATTTTTTGCAGCATGTGCAGTGTTTGCGCCGCAGCGTCAAGGTTCTCCATCAGCGCGCGTTCCGTAACTTCAAAGCGCAGCATCTTTGCGGCAAGGCGCTGTTCTTTCAGCGTGTCAGCCACGAATCGCGGAAAACCCTCGTCCTGCAGGTCGCGCGCGGAAATATTGACTGCAATCGGAAGCTCAAGCCCGGCGCCCATCCATTGCGCCTGCTGCCGCGCTGCACGCGCGATGACCCAGCGCGTGACTTCGCGCACGGCGCCCGTCTGCTCCGCAATACCGATAAAGGCGTCGGGCATGATGAGGCCGCGGCGAGGATGGTTCCAGCGCAATAGCGCTTCCAGACCGACAGCTTCCCCCTGCATCGAGATTTTCGGCTGGTAGTGGAGCTCCAGCTCGTCCTGCGTCACCGCAATCTTGAGATCTGACAGCAGTGCAAAGTGGGTATGGGTATCGGCTTCCATCGCGTGATCGAAGCGCACGATGGGCACCTGACGTGACTTCGCTACATTGAGCGCCATGTCAGCGCGGCGCATCACGGTTGCCAGTTCGGAGCCATCGTCGTAGAGCTGCGCCCATCCGACGTTGATGCGCACATCGAGGGACTGTTTGACCACGTGCAGTGGCGCGTCAAATTGCACTATCAAGTGCTGCAGCATGACGCCGAGTTCGTTTTCGCTGTCCTTGATCAGCAGGACTGCAAAGTTGTCACTGCCGAAACGCGCAATCAGGTCTGACGGCGGCAGGGCGTCACGCAGTTTGGCGGCGACCGTGCGTATCACTTCGTCGCCTACCTCGTGGCCCAGAACGCTGTTGATCTGGGTAGACGATGCGACGTCAATCAGCGCGACGGCTATTTTCTTGTCGTCTCCCGCCAGTTTCAGGCGCTCGGGCGCCGCCTTGACGAAACCCGCGCGATTGCTGAGGCCGGTCAGGCTGTCGAAATAGGCCAGTTGCAGCACCTCGGCATCGCGCTTGCGCAGCGCGTCGATCAGACGATTGAAACTGTTGGCCAGGCCTTGCAGTTCTCCGGTCAGGCGGCCGCTGACGTGGGCACCTTTCTCTCCGGCGCGCATGGCCTCGGTCATTGCCGTCAGACTGCGGATCGGGCGGGCAATGGCGCCCGCGAGCGCGGAGCTGCCGAGCACGCAGGCGGCGATACCGAGAACGCTGAGCGTGGTCAGAAGATCCGTGAAACGCCGGAACGGTGCGCTGGCCTTGACCACCGACTGATGCGTAAGCACCACCGCTCGTGGCGGGCGCCGGTCGTCGAGCGCGATGGCGTTTGACGCATAGTCTTCGCCACCCAGATTAACCGTGCGAATTTCCGCACTGAGCGGCCCCTCGCCGCCGATCTGGCGACGCACTTCATCGTGCAGCGGTTTGGGCAGGGTTGACGCGGCGATATGCATGCCGCCACCGTCCTGCGCGCTGAGAAAGCTGATATCCACGTCAACCAGCTGTTTGAGATCGTTGGCTGCGCGCTGGTCCAGCTCCCAGCCGAACGCAGCCCAGCCGACCGGGTCGGGGGCGAGCACCGGCACGATGGCAATCTGGATCAGGCGGCGGTCAAAGGGCAGGATGAAGGTTCGCCCGGCCGACTCTTCGGTTCCGGGAACAACCCCGGCCAGCAGGGCCGGCGAGGCGTTGACGGCCGTGCCGGTGGCGGCGACGATGCTGCGATTGGGCGCCAGTACCAGTCCGAAGTCGGCGCGCAGGCGGGCGGAGTGGTTCTCCAGCACCGACTGTATGGTCTCCGGGTCGGCAACCGCGAGTGCCTTGCGAAAGGCGAAGTCGCTTGCCAGTACGCGGGTCGCCAGCGCAAGCTGGGCACCGCGCTCGTCGAGGATGCGGCGGAAGGTCCGTGTTCCGTGATCGAGGTCCGCGCTGAGCCGTTCGGCTGCAACATCGTTATTGCCGCGATAGGCGAGCACCAGCGTTGGAATCTGCACTGCCAGAAACAGCGCGAGCGAGAACAATCCAATGCGCGCATGCAGCGAATTCGGCAGGCGCATCGTGCTAATACTTTTTGACAGTCAGCGGAGGTTTGTAGCGTGAGCGTGGCGGGGCGACATCCATCACCACCGTCTGCGCGCGATTTTGCTCGCCCGTGGTCACAATCGCAACGTGTTCGCCGCTGCGTTGTTGCGGATGCCAGATTCGCAGCTCGTAGTCGCCGTCGGCGACATTGGCAAAATTCACGCTGCCCGCGGCGTCGGTCTGCGCGGCGAGTGGCGTGTCTACCACGACGATGTAGCCGACCATCCAGTCGTGGATATTGCAGCCAAGCGTGATGATGCCGGTCTTGTCGAGCGTCAACACCCGTGGCGAGGAGCCGACGTAGGCGTCGAACTCGAACTGCTTTGCCGGAGAAAAGCTGTACACGCTGTGCGGCACGGCGTCATTGTTCGGCATACTGATGCGGGAGCCGACAGGCAGTACCGGCACTCGCGGTACGAACTCGCGATCGATTTGCTGGATGACGACCGGTTGTGCGCTGACGGTGAGCGCAGGGCGGGCACCGGTTCGTGGCGTGCGCAGCATCACAACCGCATCCGCCAGCGGCGCATTTCGGGCGTCGGTCACCGTGACCCGGTACGGTGCCGCGTACGCTGTCGACCATACGCAGAGCAATCCGGCTGCGAGCATCAGCACGCCGGCCAAGCGCGCGTTGCGACTGCGCTTTGCACGCGTCGTGTGTGCGACGCGCGTGACGTGCGAACAACAGCCGCGCGCAGGTCGGACGGCGAATAGTTTGCTCGGGGTGCTCCGGACCACTATCATCGTTGTGAGTTA
>CAYMSY010000352.1:0-3618 GCA_964393195.1 uncultured Alcaligenaceae bacterium
AGACGCGCGGCGGGTTCGATTCGAGGATGTCGACGCCGGTCACCGCACCACGCGCATCCACCTGAAGTCGCGCCTTGACGGACCCCTTGTCGGCATCAACACCGCGCGGGAAACCCGGCTCAACACGATTGACCAGCTTGATTTCGCGTGCGGCGGCGGGCGCTGGACGGGCGGCGGCGGGCGCTGGTGCGGGCGCTGCGGTTGCCGGTGCTGCGGCTGCAACCGTCGCTGCCGGCGGCGGCGTAGCGGGGGCTGTGGTCGTTGCCGGAGCGGCAGTAGTTGCCGGCGCTGCGGCCGCAGTTGCCGGAGCCGCAGTTGTGGTTGCCGGTGCGGCAGTCGTTGCCGTTGCAGCGGGTACTGCTGCTGCGGTTTTCGTTGCGGCGGCAGGTGCAGTCGTCGCTGGCGCTGCGGCTGCCTTGGTTGCCGCAGCCGGCGTGGTTGCCGCGGTTGCCGGTGCAGTCGGTGCCGGCGCCGTGGCGGCCTTGCTGTTCGCGGCAGGCGCTGTCGGTGGTGCCGTGACTACTGCCGTGCCGGGCGCGGCAGCAGAGCGCGGGGTCACCGTATCGGCCGTGTCAGCCGGCCCAGTCGCGGGGCCGGATGCGGCTTTGGGCGCGGTACTTGCGGCCGTTTGCGGCGTCGGGCTGCCGGACGAGCCGCCGCGCAGGAACCACGCGGCGGCGGCGACAACAGCGAGTGCGGCGACGGCAATGCCGATGTACATGGGCGTTTTTGAGGGCGTGTCGGCGACGGCGGCATGCGCCGTGACCCGCGCCTGCATCGGGCTGACCGGTTCCTCGACATTGGATTGGGCGAGGCCGAGCTTGGCGAAGCGTTCAAGGACGGAATGAACTTCTTCGATCGGCAAGGCAATCGTCTGCGCGAGTTGCTGCACGGAGGCAGGCTGCGAGAGAAGGGCAAGGAGTTTCCGCTGTCGCACTGACAGACCGGCGGTTCCGAGCTTTTGTTCGTCAAAGGCGAGCGCGGTGGCGCTCCAGAGAGCGGTCGAGTCTAGTGTTGTCATGCGTGTGGCGTTAAATGTTGTTATGCAATGGTCGCCCCCATTGCCGCCTTGCCCACGCATCTAGTGCCCCATGTGTTGCAAGGTCAGCAACGAGTTTGTCCGGGCGCTGACTGGGCTTTTGGCCAAGCGGTGCTCGAACATCGCGATTTCTATCAGAAATAGCCGACTTGTCGCCAGCATGAGCAAATTCTGAGCCCGAGCCGCGGCAAGTACGGTCAACAGCTTTTTAACGAAAGTACCATCCACAAAGGGCTTGGGGCTAGAAATCGCCGAAAGTCGATCTGTCGCATTGTCGCCACAGTTTTCTGATTGCTGCGGTGCACATGATGCGCTGGGCGCTGTCGCCGGTGGGTTCGATTTGCGGACGCACAATCGCGTCGCAAGAAATTCATATGCGCGCCGGTTGGGGCAGTTGCCGCCCGGCGACGTCGTTGACGACCGGGGTGATGTCAAGTCACTTCGGCACAACTGGGGTGCGCTACAACACTTGCGTGATGTGCACCGGAAAATTGGTACCTGCGGGTTGTTGCAAAGCCGGTTCGACTTGTAAGCTTGTTTCTTTCGCCTTCACCTCTCCCAAGCCATGGCGCTCTACCGCACGTTCCGACGCACCTGCCTGCGTCCGTTTCAGGCCACACTCGGTGCCCTCCTGTTGGTGTTCACCTGCACGGCGTCAGGCCAGCAAAACGCTCCTGCCACAAGTATCCAGGGCGTCTCGGCATCGGCGATGTCGCAAATCGCTTCGCTGCTCGCCGAAAAGGAACAACGCACGAAGACCCAGCAGAAGATCGATTCACAGCTCCTTTATGGTGCCCGCATGGCTGCACGCGGTGAGGCGGCACCCGGCGTGCCGACGCTTGAGGTAAATCTGCGTTATCTCGACGCTGGTGGCGTACCGCTGGTGCTGGTCGACGTGCGGACGGAGTTGATGGCAAGGGCCAACAGCCTGGTTGCCAAAAAAATACTGAGTCTGGGCGGCCAGGTGATTGAAAACGTCGAGCAGTTCAATGCGATCCATGCGGCTGTTCCGCTGTCGCAGCTGGAAGCGCTCGCGGCGATGGCTGAAGTACGTTTCATCGCGGCCGCAGGTATCCGCGAGAACGATACCGGAAGCGTCAACTCTCAGGGGGACGTGGCGATGGGCGCCGACACGGCGCGCGCGACGTATGCACCGAATACCAGTGGCATGAAGGTCTGCGTGATTTCCGATAGCGCTTCGGCGGCCGGCATCGCCAACTCGATCGCCAATGGAAATTTGACTGCGGGTAAGGTCACGGTCTTGCCCGGACAAGCTGGATCAGGCTCTGACGAGGGACTGGCGATGATGGAAATCATCAATGACGTCGCGCCCGGCGTGCAGCTCTTCTTCGCAACCTCCGGTGGCAGTGAAGCCAGCTTTGCGCAGAACATTCTCGACCTCTACAGCAACTACAAGTGCGATGTCATGGTCGATGACATCCGCTTCAGTGGCGAACTGCCGTTTCAGGACGCCGTGATCGCCCGCGCGGTGAACACGGTGACCGCGGCGGGAACCATTTACTTTGCATCGGCCGGCAACTCGGGCAACAAGACCGATGGCACCTCGGGCACCTGGGTTGGCGATTTCGTCAATGGCGGCGCGTTCACGGTGCCTGGCGTTGCCACGTCCTACGAGGTTCATTCGTTCCAGACCGCACCGACAGTGCAGAACTACAACGTGGTCAATGCGGGCGGCTCGTCGTATGCGCTGTCCCTGTTCTGGTCCGACCCCGAGGGCGGTTCGAGCAATGACTACGACGTGTTCCAGCTCAATTCGACGGGTACCACCGTGGTGTCGTCATCAACCAACGTGCAGAACGGCACCCAGAATGCCGCCGAGTTCGCCACGCTGTCCAGCGCCGGCGGCAATCGCGTGATCGTCGTTCGCAAGATCGGGGCTGCCAACCGTGCACTTTATCTGTCCACCGGTCGCGGCCGTCTCGCCATCAACACCAACGGTTTCGCGCGCGGACACTCGGCCGCACCAAATGCAATTGCAACCGCAGCGGTGCCTGCTGCTGGTGCCAGCGGCAGCGGGCCGACCGGACCGTTCCCCGGCGTCTATACGGCCAGTCAGCTGTCCGAACTATTTTCATCAGACGGGCCGGCGCGCAAATTTTTCCAGCCCAATGGCACGGCGGTCACGCCGGGCAACTTTCTGATTGGCACGGGCGGTGGTCTCACGCAGCAGTATCCGGTAATTACCGGACCGGATGGCGTTTCGACCTCCGTGCCAGGTTTTTCACCGTTTTTTGGCACCTCAGCCGCCGCGCCCCACGTCGCAGCTGTCGCTGCACTGGTGAAAGGTCGAAATCCCACACTGACCGCCGCACAGATTCGCTCCATATTGACTTCCACTGCGCTCGACATTGAAGCGCCGGGCGCGGACTCTGATACCGGAGCGGGCATTGTGCGACCTGTCAACGCGCTTGCCGCAGTAACACCGGCGGCATTCCCGGCCGCAGGCAGCGCCTCCGCACCGATCGCAGAAAGCCTCGCACCTGCCAACGGTTTTGTTGATCCAGGTGAGGCCGTCACGGTCAACCTGCCGGTCACCAACGTTGGCAGCGCCGCTTTCG
>CAYMSY010000353.1:0-3617 GCA_964393195.1 uncultured Alcaligenaceae bacterium
CGCCATGATGTAGGTTGGCTGAATGAGTTTTTCTTCGGTGTTGGCTTCGAAGAGTTTGAGTTGCAGCACGCCTAAGCCGTCGGTGGCGCGCACTTCTTCGCCCGCTTTTTTTACGGCGTTTTTCAGGAACTCCATGTCGTTCAACTCCGCTTCGGTGTAGTGCGGGTTGTACTTCATGATCGCCTGCGCCATCGTCAGGCGGTCGAACGGCTTGCCGAGGTCGATGTCGAGTTCGCCGAACTTGATCGTGGTGCTTCCGAGCACGTGCTGCGCGCATTCGCGAAGCAGCGTCTCGGTCAGGTCCATCAGGTAGTGATAGTCCTGATACGCCTCGTAGAACTCGAGCATCGTGAACTCGGGGTTGTGCCGCGTGCTGGTGCCTTCGTTGCGATAGTTGCGGTTGATCTCGAAAACCTTTTCGAAGCCGCCGACGGTGAGGCGCTTCAAGTAAAGCTCCGGCGCGATGCGCATGTACATCTGCTGGTCGAGCGCGTTGTAGTGCGTGATGAAGGGCTTGGCCGCGGCGCCGCCCGGGATCGGGTGCATCATCGGTGTCTCGACTTCGAGATAGCCGCGCTCGACATAGAAATTGCGGATGAACGAGATCATCTTCGAGCGGATCTCGAAGGTGCGTCGCGACTCGGGGCTCATGATCAGGTCGACGTAGCGCTGGCGGTACTTCTGCTCCTGGTCGGTGAGGCCGTGAAATTTTTCCGGCAACGGGCGCAGCGATTTGGTGAGCAGTCGCAGCGTTTTGACCTTGATCGACAGCTCGCCTTTTTGCGTACGGAACAGCGTGCCGGTCGCACCCAGGATGTCGCCCATGTCCCAATGCTTGAACGCTGAGTGTGTCTCGGCGCCGACGCCTTCGTCGTTGATGTAGAGCTGGATGCGACCCGACATGTCCTGCACCGTGGCAAAGCTGGCCTTGCCCATCACGCGCTTGAGCATCATGCGACCGGCGATGGTGACCGTTACGTTGAGCGCTTCCAGCTCGTCGTTGGTCTTGTCGCCATACGTGGCAGCGATGTCAGCGGCGAGATGTTCGCGGCGGAAGTCGTTCGGGAATGCCTGGCCTTTCTCACGAAGGGCGGTGAGCTTGGCGCGGCGTTCCGCGATGATGTGGTTTTCGTCTTGCGGGGCGGGGGAGGTGGTTTCGGTGGCGTTCATAGGGGGCGGGGTGATGATCGAGGGGCTTGGCCCGAGAAAACAGTAAGTCAGTCAGTCGAGTGCGATGCCAACGGTTGGCATGCCCAATTGCTGTGCGGCATTACGTTGCGCACGGTCAGCGGTGACGAAGGTAATGGCAGGCAATGCGCTGGCCATGGCGACGTGCAACGCGTCCAGCGTTCGCAACGCGATGGGCGCGACGCGGTCGATGAGTTGTGTGGCCACCGGCCAGGCGGACGCGGGCAAGGCGACGGGTTCGAAAAATTCATTGGAGATATCGAGCAAAAATTGTGACCACATGGCCTGCTCTTGTGTGGCGTTAATTTCGCCGGAGCGCAGGCGACGGGCGAGCATACAGCGCAGTTCCACGCGGTTGAGATCGCTCAAATAAACCGTCGTGCCACGCGTGAGAACGTCGTCAACGTCGGCGCTGCCACGCTCGCTCGTATACGCCTTGGCGAGCGCGCTCGTGTCGAAGTACAGCCGCATTAACGATCCTCGCGATCCTCTGCGATCAGAACCTCACTCGGCACCATCTGCATCGGCATCATGGCGCGCAATTCGTGATGCGGCTTCCACTTGGGACGTGGCTTCACCGGTTCAATCGGCAGCACGCGCGCGAACGGCTTGCCGTGATGGGTGAGGATCACCTCGCCCTCGGCGTCGAGCGTTTCCTTGAGGATTTCGTAGCGCTGGCGAACTTCGCGAATGCCTAACGTGCGCATTTTGTGACGACTTCTAATGTGACAAATTGTGCAAATTGTGCCACAAATGAGGATTGCCCTCGGTTTTAGCGGCTACAGCTTTTTTCTAGAATGGCCATTTCATTGGGCCTGTAGCGTAAAAATGCCAATAGTTGACTAGCGCCCAATTTGCGGTCTGAGCCCTTATTGAATGGGAATTACCGAGAAAAGCTGAATGCACGAAAAGTCAACACTGGCCATCACGGCGCCAGCACACGCGGTAGCGGACGCCCGTCCAGCCACGCGGCAAGCGCTTCCACCACGTCACCGTAGAACTTGCGGAATACGGGTTCGCAGACGAAGCCGAGATGGGGCGTGAGGACGACGTTGGGCAACTGCGTCAGCGGATGTGTGGGCGGCAGCGGCTCCTCGCTGAACACATCAAGCGCAGCCATTGCCGGTCGGCCATGCTGCAACGCGTCGACGAGTGCGGCTTCGTCGGCGAGCCCGGCGCGCGAGGTGTTCACGAAAATCGCGTCCCTGCGCATGGCCGCGAACTGCGCGGCGCCGAACAGATTCCTGGTGGCCGGTCCGAGCACGAGGTGCGTGGTGATGATGTGCGATGTTGCGACCAGTTCATCGAACGAAACGGCAGTTGCGCCCTTCGCTGCGGCGCGTTCCGGCGTCATGTTGGGCGACCAGGTGACGACCTCCATGCCGAACGCGCGGGCCACGTTGGCGACACGCCCGCCGATCTCGCCGAGGCCGGCGATGCCAATGCGCTGCCCGTGCAACACCGGAGACAGCGTGTCATGCGGCCGCCATTGTCCGCGCAGCAGCGCATTGTGCTGGCTGACGAGACGTTTCTGTGCGGCGAGGATCAGCGCCCAGGTCATCTCGGTCGTCGCATCCTTGTTCGGGCCCCAGCCCGTATGCAGGACCGGGATGTTGCGTGCTGCGAGCGCTTTGGTGTCGAGCGCGCCGTTACGGGTGCCTGTGAAATGCACGAGCTTCAGGTTGGGCAGCTTGTCGATCAGCTCGGCGAGAAACGGCGTACGGTCACGCATGAGCACCACTGCACTCGCAGGCGCGAGCGCGTCGACCAGCGCCTGTCCGCGCAGGGCATCGCGATACACGCGCACTTCGGCCTTTTCGTCCACCGCCGACCAGTCCGCGTAGTCGCGCGCCACGCGTTCGAAGTCGTCGAGCACGACGATGATGGGTTTGCTGCTCATGCGAAAAAGTCAGTCTGCCTTGATGCCGTAGTCTTTCACGACCTTGCCCCAGATATCGACCTGCTTCTCGATAAATACGCGCGCCGTCTCCGGTGTGCCGCCGATCACGTTGATGCCCTGCGTTTGCAGTTTCTTCGCAATCTCGGGGTCCTGCAAAATTTTGTTCATAGCAGTGTTCACGCGATTGATGATGTCGGGCGGTGTTTTCCCGGGCGCGAGCACGGCCCACCACGCCGGCGCTTCAAACTGGCCATAACCGAGTTCCGCCAGCGTTGGTACGTTCGGCAAATCATGGCTGCGTTTGGCCGTGGTCACCGCGAGCGGCCGCACGCGACCGCTGTCGATGTGCGGCTTGACCACGAACACCGAACCGATGACCAGCGGTACATGGCCGCCGATCGCATCCTGCATCATCGGGCCGCCGCCTTTGTACGGCACATGCTGCCAGTCGAGGCCATTGCTCTTGCCGAGCAGCGTCATCGCCAGATGTGCGAGGCTGCCATTGCCGATGGTGCCGTAGCTTACCGAC
>CAYMSY010000354.1:0-3607 GCA_964393195.1 uncultured Alcaligenaceae bacterium
CAACATCACGACCGATCACCTGTCTCCGTCGAACGCGATCCTGCTCGACAGTGCGGCCGGTGAATATCTCGCGAAAATGGGTTTGCCGGAGGAAGATTTCAACTCGTACGCCACGCATCGTGGCGACCACCTGACTGCGCAACGTGCAACGTTCGCCAATCCGCAGCTCGTCAACGAAATGGCGGTAGTCGATGGCAAAGTGAAGAAAGGTTCGCTCGCACGCATCGAGCCCGAGGGCAAGGTCGTACGCATGTGGGAAGCGATTGAAACCTACATGGATCGCAAGCAGCCGCTGATCATCATCGCCGGTGCCGATTACGGTCAGGGTTCATCGCGCGACTGGGCGGCCAAGGGCGTACGTCTGGCGGGTGTGGAGGCGATTGCAGCGGAAGGTTTCGAGCGTATCCATCGCACCAATCTTATTGGCATGGGCGTGCTGCCACTCGAATTCAAAGCGGGCACCACGCGCCTCACACTGGCCATTGACGGCACCGAGACATTTGATGTGATCGGCGAACGTACGCCGCGTGCGACGCTGACACTCGTGATCCGTCGCAAGAACGGCGAGAAGGTAGAGGTACCCGTGACATGTCGTCTCGACACCGCAGAAGAAGTTTCGATTTACGAAGCTGGCGGCGTTTTGCAACGGTTTGCCAAAGACTTTCTGGAAAGCACCGCTGCCTGAATCGTAGGGCGGGCCCTGCCCGCCTCGCGCAGTCTGGCGGGCAGTATCCGCACTACGGTAGATAAACCCATGACCACAACACACACTCCGCAAATCAAAATCCCCGCCACCTATATGCGTGGCGGCACCAGCAAGGGCGTGTTCTTCAAGCTGGCCGATCTGCCGCCCGCCGCACAACAGCCGGGCGCCGTGCGCGATGCGATTCTGCTGCGGGTAATCGGCTCGCCCGATCCGTATGGAAAACAGATTGACGGGATGGGCGCGGCGACGTCGAGCACAAGCAAAACCGTCATCCTCAGCAAGAGTGCGAAGCTGGATCACGACGTGGACTACCTGTTCGGCCAGGTGTCCATCGACAAACCGTTCGTTGACTGGTCCGGCAACTGCGGCAACCTGTCGGCTGCGGTCGGGCCGTTCGCCATTGCCAATGGTCTGGTTGATGCGAGCCGCATTCCTGCGAATGGCATTGCCACGATCCGCATCTGGCAGCAAAACATCGCAAAAACCATCATCGCGCATGTGCCGATAACCAATGGCGAGGTGCAGGAGACGGGCGATTTCGAACTGGATGGCGTGACCTTCCCGGCCGCCGAAGTGCAGCTTGAATTCATGGATCCTGCTGCTGAAGAACCCGGCGCCGAAGGTGGCGCCATGTTCCCGACTGGCAACCTCGTTGATGATCTCGTTGTGCCCGGCGTTGGAACATTGAAAGCGACAATGATCAACGCTGGCATCCCGACGGTGTTCATCAATGCCGATGCCGTGGGCTACACAGGCACCGAATTGCAGGATGCAATCAACGGCGATGCCAAAGCACTTGCCATGTTCGAGACGATTCGCGCGCATGGCGCAATGCGCATGGGCCTGATCAAGTCACTCGACGAAGCAGCGACGCGTCAGCACACGCCAAAGGTCGCATTTGTCGCGCCGCCAAAGGACTACGCCTCATCAAGTGGCAAAACGGTGCCGGCCGCTGACATCGACCTTTGCGTACGCGCGCTGTCAATGGGCAAGCTGCACCACGCGATGATGGGCACGGCGTCGGTTGCCATCGCGGTTGCGGCTGTCGTACCGGGAACGCTGGTGAATGCAGCAGCGGGCGGCGGTGCACGCAAGGAAGTAGTCTTTGGGCATCCGTCTGGCACGCTTCGTGTAGGTGCGGAAGCGGTGCTCGAGAACAGCGAATGGACCGTCAAGAAAGCCGTGATGAGCCGCAGCGCGCGGGTGCTGATGGAAGGATTTGTACGGCTTCCAGCGCCTGCCGGGCTGTGATGACCGGTCAAATTTTTGTTATCAGCTTTTTTGTTAAACCCTTACTGAATGCGGCATAGCGTTCGAAATATGCAAAAGTTGAGATCACCCATTTTTTGTTGCCAAGCCCTATTCAATGGTACTTTCAGCAAAAAGCTGATGGCTGACAAGACAACCCAAACCTTTTTTCATACCCTATAATTCATACTAACAAAATCATACTTTTCAGGTATGTCAATGGAAGCAACACTCGCAGAGCGTGGTCAGGTCGTGATTCCGAAGGCGATTCGGGATCAGCTGGGGCTGAAGCCGGGCACGTTGCTGACATTCACCGTCGAGGCTGGCAAGCTGGTGGTGCGAAAAAAAGTGGATGACGCCTTCAGCAGGGCACGCGGCATTCTCAAGCTTGAGCCTGGCGAAACGGTCGAGAGCATCATGCGCGACTTGCGCGGACGCGCGCCCGACGATCCGATCGAGCCGTGGGAAGAGCTGCGCGACGACATCTACATCGCGCCGGAGGTTCGCGCCGACCATGCAAGACGCAAGGCCGAATGGCTCGCGTCGCAAACGGACGTAGCGCCCGTCGCACCATCAAAAGGCGCGGGCAAGACAACAACCAAAGCGAAGCTCGCACGGAAGACGCGATGATCGCTGCCGACTCCAGCGTGCTGATTGATCTGCTGTTCGGCGGACCACGTGCCGAACTGAGTGCAAGTGCGATGAGCGATGCGGCACAGGTCGGACCGCTCGCGCTATCGGAGGTGGCGATGGCAGAGATTTGTGCGCACGGCGACAGCGAACAGACGCGGAAGACGCTGCAAACCCTCGGCTTTGTATTCGTCCCGACCAACGAGACGGCGGCGATCCGTGCCGGTGAAATGTCAAAGCGCTATCGAAAAAACGGCGGCAGCCGCTCGCGCATCATTGCCGATTTCTTGATCGGGGCGCACGCGCTGATGCAGTGCGACGCGCTCATTACCTACGACACGGGATTTCACCGCGACTATTTCAAAGGACTCAAGGTCATTGTTCCCGGCGAGCAGTGACGCTTCATTTTTTGTAGAACCGATTCAATATTTGTGCAGGAGAACATCATGCTAGTAGCCTACCGTCAACATGTCGCCGAACGCGCCGCGCTCGGCATTCCGCCACTGCCGCTGAACGCCAAGCAGGTCGCTGAACTGATCGAGCTGATCAAGAATCCGCCGGCTGGCGAAGGTGATTTTCTCGTTGAGCTGATTTCGCATCGCGTTCCGGCTGGCGTCGATAACGCAGCGAAAGTGAAGGCGAGCTATCTCGCCGCCGTTGCGCACGGCACTGAAAAGACGCCGCTGATCACACGCGAGAAGGCGACGGAACTGCTCGGCACGATGCTTGGCGGCTACAACATCTCGCCGATGGTTGATCTGCTTGATGACGCACAGGTTGGTGGCATCGCAGCGAACGGTCTCAAGAAAACGTTGCTGATGTTTGACCAGTTCCACGACGTCAAGGAAAAGGCCGACAAGGGCAATGCCAACGCCAAAGCCGTGTTGCAAAGCTGGGCCGATGCCGAGTGGTTCACCAGCCGACCGGAAGTGCCACAATCGATCAGGATCACGGTGTTCAAGGTCACCGGTGAAACCAACACCGATGACCTGTCGCCCGCGCCGGACGCATGGAGCCGCCCGG
>CAYMSY010000355.1:0-3605 GCA_964393195.1 uncultured Alcaligenaceae bacterium
AGTCGTGCGTACGGCAGGAAATTGAAGCTGCGCAGCAGCGCGTCTGCCGCCGGCACATGCAGGTTCAGACCCTGCACCAGCAGTGTCCAGTCCCGATCCGGCAGTGCAGCGCGGCGCTTCTTGCTGCACGGACCCTGTTCCAGCGTCCACTGCTTGCCGTCACGAATCACCAGTCGCGACTCAACCTCGTCAGACCCGGCGAGCTTCCAGAGCGCTTCAATGTCGAGCAGTTCGGAAAAAGCCGGCACGGCACCGCGCATCAATCGGCGTTTTTTCTGCCAATGCTGCGCCATGAATTCACGTGGCGTCAGACCACCGAGCAGCGTGCGATGGTCGGTTTGCGGGGTGTCAGTCATGGTGTTCCGGTGTTGAAGCGTGTGAATGGCGCCCACGGTGAGCGTGGCGCCGGTCAAGGCGGGCCAGCAGCGCGACCGCCGGCAGGCTGGCAAGCACGATCAGCAACGAAGGAAACGCCGCCTCGCCCAGCCGCTCGTCCTTGACCAGGTTGTAGGTTTGCGTTGCCAGTGTGTCGAAGTTGAACGGCCGCAGCGTGAGCGTCGCCGGCAATTCCTTCAGTGTGTCGATGAAGACGAGCAGCGTCGCCGCCAGCGCGCTGCGCCGGAGCGCGGGCCAGTGCACCTGCACAAAGGCCACCCATCCGGCGACACCGAGTACGCGCGCGCTGTCATCGAGGCTGAGCGGAAGTCGCGAATACGCCGACGACACGCTGCTTGCCGCGACGCCATAGAAACGGATGCTTGACGCGTACACCAGCGCCAGCACGCTGCCGGTCAGCAGCAATCCGGGGTTAAAGGAAAACAGCCGTTTGCTCGTCTCGATCATCTGGTTATCAAGCCAGGCCAGCGGTAGCAACACGCCAATCGCCAGCACCGCACCGGGTACTGCGTAGCCGAACGACAGTACATGCTCAAGGCGCAGCGCCCAGCGTTCGCGGTACAGCCGCGCACGCGCGTTGAGCAGCAGGGACAGGCTCACCACGATCAGCGCCGCAAAGCCGCCGACCTGCAACGAATGCGCCGTCCACGACAGCACGGCGGCAATCGACTGCGTCGACCAGTCGCGTGCCAGCAAGCGCAGCAACAATGCCGCCGGCAATACAAAACCCAGCAGCAAGGGCAAGGCGCAGACAAGCGTTCGAACCCAGGCGTTGCCTGCCGTCAGGTCATGGCGCATGCGCTCACCGCGCGCACGCGTGCTGGCATAGCGCGCGCGATGTCGTGACCGACGTTCTGCCCAGACCAGCAGCATGACGGCGAGCAACAGGACCGCAGCAAGCTGCGCCGCCGCGACCAGATCGCCCATGTTTTGCCAGGCGCGATAAATGCCGGTCGTAAGCGTCTCAACGCCGAAGTAACTCACGGTGCCGAAGTCCGCCAACGTTTCCATAAGCACCAGCAACGCACCGCCGGCGATGGCCGGACGCGCCACCGGCAGCGCTGCCCGCCACCAGGCGGCACGACGATCAAGCCCCAGCGTCCGCGCCGCCTCAAACAGTTCAGCGCCGCGTTCCGCGAATGCGGTGCGCGCGAGCAGGTACACATAAGGGTAGAGTGTCAGGCTGAATACCGTGATTGCACCCGGCATCGACACCAGCTCGGGGAACCAGTAATCGCCTTTCTGCCAGTTGAACGTCGCACGCAACCATGATTGCAGCGGTCCGCTGAACTGGAAGTAGTCGGTCAGTGCGTAGGCGGCCACGTAGGCCGGCATCGCCATCGGCAACAGCAGGGCCCACGACAGCAGATCGCGCAGCGGAAAACGGTAGCGCTCAATCTGCCAGGCACAGCCGACGCCAATCACGCTGGCGAGCGCGGCCACCGCAGCGCCCAGAATCACGGCGTTGACGACATAGCCGGGCAGTACGGTTGCGGCGTAATGCAGCCACAAGCCGCTCGCGTCTGTTGACAGCAACTGGCTGGCGAGCGTCAGGAAGGGCAGCGCGACGGCAATCAGCAAAAAGGCGTAGCCGGCGGCGCGAAGCGCTCGGGACAAAGCGTGCTCTCTATAATTTGAGTCTGTGAAGATTCTAGTTTCTAACGACGACGGTTATCAGGCCCCCGGCATTGTTGCGCTTGTTCAGGCATTGTCGACGGTGGCAGAGGTGACCGTTGTAGCCCCCGTCCGCGACCGCAGCGCATCCTCGAACGCATTGACGGTGGACCGCGCCGTGTGCGTTGAGCGCGCCGACAACGGCTTCTATTTTGTGGACGGCACACCGGCGGACTGCGTGCACATCGCGGTCAACGGGCTGCTCGATTTCCGCCCGGACCTCCTTGTTTCCGGCATCAACAACGGTGCCAACCTCGGGGACGACACCATTTATTCCGGGACTGTGGCTGCGGCGATGGAAGGTTTTCTGCTGGGAATTCCCGCCATCGCGGTGTCTCTCGCGGCCAAACCGGCGACGCACTTCCACACCGCCGCCGAAGTCGCGCTCGGCATGGTCCATCGCATGCAGGTCGCACAGCCGCCTGCACCGTGGCTGCTCAATATCAACGTGCCGGATGTGTCGACCCATTCGCTGCGCGGCATCCGCACCGTGCGTCTGGGCAAGCGTCATCAGGCCGAGCCGGTCGTTGCCACGACCGATGCCGACGGCAAGCAGCATTACCGCATTGGTCTTGCCGGTCGCGCTGCCGATGCCGGGCCGGACACCGATTTCGGCACCATCGCCGAAAACTGCGTGTCGGTGACGCCGCTGTCGATTGACCTCACCAAATTTGACGCGCTGCATCTGGTCAAGGCCTGGCTCGCATGAGTTCGACACTGTCGCGTTCCGCTGCCGGCCTCGGCATGGCCTCCGAGCGCACGCGCCTGCGCATGGTGGCGCGCCTGCGCGAACAGGGCATCACCGACGAGGTGGTGCTGTCGGCGATGGCCCAGGTGCCGCGGCATCTGTTCGTGGAAGAAGCGCTCGCCAGCCGTGCCTATGAAGACACCGCGCTGCCGATCGGTTTTGGCCAGACCATTTCCCAGCCCTACGTCGTGGCGCGCTCGTGTCAGCTCGCGCGAAACGGCAAACCGATTGAGCTGGCGCTCGAAATCGGTGGCGGCTGTGGCTATCAGGCCGCCGTGCTCGCGCGGCTGGCGCGCGAGGTGTACACCATTGAGCGCATCGGCGCGTTGGCTGCAAAGGCGCGACAGACACTATCCAGCCTCGGCGTCAATAACGTCAAAGTGCGTAATGCCGATGGTCGCGAGGCGACGTCGAACGTGGTGCTGTTCGACGCGATTCTGGTCGCAGCGGGTGGCGCAACGGTGCCACCGAATCTGCTGACGCTGATGGCCGATGGCGGGCGCATGGTGATTCCGCTCGGCTCGCCTGAACGGCAGCGACTTACGCTGGTCACACGCAATGGCGACAATTTTCAGCAACAGGCCTTCGACGACGTGGTCTTCGTGCCACTCAAATCAGGACAGGAATAAATGCAGCAACGCGCACCCTCCCTCAAGTCCCCACTGTCCCGTCCGGGCACTTTGGCGGCCGTTGCGTCGCTCGTTGTCGTGCTCGCAGGTTGCACGACGAGCGTTCCGGCGCCGGTGGTTGATCGCACGGCACGGCCCGCCACGCCACCACCGGCTAC
>CAYMSY010000356.1:0-3600 GCA_964393195.1 uncultured Alcaligenaceae bacterium
CGAAAGCTGCTTTTTGCCCAGCTTGCGCATAAGAACATGCTTGTCTTCGACCACAATCAGCTCGCCCTTGCTGATGACGCCGATGCGGTCTGCCATATCCTCGGCTTCCTCAATGTAGTGCGTGGTCAGGATGATCGTCGTGCCGTTGGCGCGCAGCTCACGCACCATCCGCCACATGTCGTGCCGCAGTTCGACGTCCACGCCGGCGCTCGGCTCATCAAGAAACAAGATCTTCGGCTCGTGCGCGAGCGCCTTGGCAATCAGCACGCGCCGCTTCATACCACCGGACAGCGTCATGATCTTGGCGTCGCGTTTCTCCCACAACGACAGATCGCGCAACACTTTTTCCAGATGTTCGGGATTCGGTGGTTTTCCGAACAGGCCGCGACTGAAACGGATTGTTGACCAGACAGATTCGAATGCGTCGGTATGCAGTTCCTGCGGCACCAGCCCGATGCTCTCGCGCGCGGCACGGTAGTCCAGCACGGTGTCATGTCCGTCAGCCGTTACCGTCCCGTTCGTCGCGTTCACGATGCCGCAAATGATGCTGATCAGTGTCGTCTTGCCTGCTCCATTCGGTCCGAGCAGCGCAAAGATTTCGCCGCGCCTGATGTCAAGATCGACGTTCTTGAGTGCCTGAAATCCGCTCGCGTATGTCTTGTTGATGCCGCGAACGCTGACGATGGGTGATGTTGCGTCGGGCGCCGGAAGCGTATTGCTGTTCGGTATGGTCATGCTTGAATCTACTACGGATGGTGCGCGGTACGATTTGCTACAAAATGTGCGCGGAAATGGAAGGTGGGGGCATTCATGCAAACTACTACAGGTGCAAGACGCGCCCGATTGTTGATCGTTGCGTTCATCGCGGTGTGGCTTGCCCCGCTGTCGTGGGCTTATCCGGCGCATTACTTTGTCATCAACGAAGCGGCGGACGGCACGCTGAGCGTCGTCTCCCACCAATTGGTAGAGCTCAGCGGCACGCCTGAATCCACAAAAGTCGCGTCGCAGCCAAACCGGCTTGACAGCCTCATCAACGTCGCGACCTACGACAAGGCGACGGGCACGCCTGCGTTCAGCGCTTTTTCGGTCAGCTCGCCCTGGCTGCGCGGCGAGTTTGAAGGCCACGATGACCACATTGACGGTCATCATCTGCCGGTTCAGGATCGCCTGTACGTGGTGCGCGTACCGGTGGAGGCGGGGCGGACGTTGCGCCTGAGCGGTACACGGGCGCAGGAGGCGGGTACTGGGGCCGCATCAACCTTCGCTGCGGCAACGCTGGACCTTGATCTGGACGGTTATGGTGCCGGGGCGTCGGCTCGACCGTTGGCGCCAAGCGTCCTGCCGCCCGGCTATGCGACGGGTGTGATCACGGATAACGGAAACCCGGCCAACCGGCTCGATCTGCTGATCAGCGGCGACGGCTACACCGCAGCGCAACAGGCGCAGTTCGTGTCGCAGGCGACCGCCATTGCCAACAATTTCCTGTCCATCTCGCCGTACAACGAATTCCGCCACCTGATCAACGTGCAATGGCTGTTTGCGCCGTCGAACGAGTCCGGCGCGGACAAGCCCGCGTGCGCCGAAACGCCGGGCAGTACCGTGATCGTCGTTGACACCGCGTTTGACGGCACCTTCTGCACGAGCGGTATCCGTCGCCTCGTCACCATCAACCAGTCGAAGGTCCTCACCGCTGCCGCCAACGTGCCCGACGCCGACAAGATCCTCGTGCTTGTGAACGACAGCGAATACGGCGGCTCCGGCGGCAACATCTCGGTTGCATCGACCAATGCGGCCTCGGTTGGCATCATGCAGCACGAGTTCGGTCATTCCTTTACCAAACTCGCCGACGAGTACGACTCGCCCTACCCTGGCTATCCCGATTGCAGCGACCTCACCGTGACGCCCAATTGCGAAGCCAACGTCACCAACCAGACCGTTGCAGCAAGCCTCAAATGGCGCGACTGGGTGGCCGTTTCGACGCCGATCCCGACGGTCAATCCGCTCGCCAACGAGAAGGGCGCGGGTCTCTGGCTCGGTGCGCGCTACAAGACCGCCGGCATGTATCGCCAGTGCTACAACGGCATCATGCGCTCGCTCGGGCGACCCTTCTGCGACGTGGACAGCGAGGCTTTCGTCAAGCGTCTCTATGGCGGCGTTTGGGGCGTTCCCGCGACTGGTGTCAGCCTCATCGAGCCGGGATCGTTGCCTACCGGCGCCACGGTGAACACGCTGCCGCTGACGGTGCTGAACTTTCGCGCAACGCTCGCCGGCTCGCTCGCCGCAGGCGGATTGACGGCGACCTGGCTTGTCGACAATGTCGTTTCCCGGGTCGACGCCACGGTCCACGGCGCCACGCGCAGCTTCACCTATCAAATGCCCGACAACGGCACGCACACCGTTGAACTGCGTGTCACCGACAGCACGCCGTTCACCATCGCGCGTCCGCAGCGCTCACGCATCTGGACCCTTCAGGGCTCGGCGCCGCACACGCTGTCGGTCAACATCATGGGCACCGGCAGCGGTTCGGTATCCAGCAACCCGACGGGGTTCAACTGCGGCGGCACCTGTAGCGTCGCCTACGGGAGCCCGACCACCGTGACACTGACGGCGACACCAACCACCGGTTCGGTCTTCGTCGGCTGGCTCGGCGCCTGTATCGGCACCGGCACCTGCACGGTGACCGCGAACGGCGCGACCAGCGTGTCGGCGACTTTCGCGCCGTCTTCGCTCGCGCTGCGCATTGATGTCGACGGCAACAACAGCTACCACCCGTTGACCGATGGCGTGCTGCTGGTGCGCTATCTGCTCGGCCTCACGGGATCGCCGCTCACGGTCAGCGCGCTCGGCGCCACCCCAACACGGTCAGCGCCCGGCGCCGTGCTGCAGTACCTCGACAATCTTGCGCCGCGGCTTGACGTCGACGGCAACGGCAAGGCCGACGCATTGACCGACGGCGTCATGCTGATCCGCTACCTGTTCGGCCTGCGCGGCGCCGCGTTGACGGCGGGCGCGATTGGCGCCGGCGCAACACGAACCACCTTCAGCCAGATCGAAGCGCAGATTCAGCCGCTGACACCCTGATCACGTCGCTCGCAGCACGTGTTTGCGAGCGCATGAGCAGGTGAAAATGGTCATCAGCTTTTTGCTGAAAGTACCATCCAATAGCGGCTAAGCGCGAATTTATGCATAAAGTCAACTTCATGCGATTTTCCACTACTAGCCCATCTTGAATACGGGTTACAGTGAAAAGCTGTTGATGAAAATTGTGACAGCAACGGCTGATTTGAAGGCCTTCGTGTTCGGGTAGTATCAATCCATGACCCGTGAATCGCGCTTCCCCCAACACTTCCTGTTCCGCTGTTTCCGGCTCATGCGCGTGGCACGCCTGTCTGCGTCGGCGTGGCTTCTTGCGGCTGTCGTCACTTCTGTGGCGTCCGTCGCCTTCGCTGCCGAACCGGCCGCCGAGGCGCCGCTCATCATCAACAACCGCACGATTCACGTCTTCCGCGCACCGCTCGGCGCGTTTTCCCCGGCGGAGCGTGCGGACGGCGCGCGGCAACGAATCCTCAAAGCCTTCGACGAAACGGGCGAAGGCTGGAC
>CAYMSY010000357.1:0-3591 GCA_964393195.1 uncultured Alcaligenaceae bacterium
CTCGATATCGAAGTAGCGCACTTCCTTGAAGTTGAACAGGCGCTCATAAAAGCCCGCCCACTCCTCCATGCGACCGCGATGAACGTTGTGGGTCAGATGATCGAGATAGGTGAGGCCTGCACCCTCCGGGACGCGTGGCGCGCCAGCAATCGGTACAAAATCGATGTCGTAAATGGTGACGTTGTTGCCACCATGCGCACTGTTGCCGTCGTAACGGTCCACAAAGTAAAGCAGCGAATCGCCAATGCCCTTGATTGCAGGAATGTTCAACTCCATCGGTCCCGGATGCATGTCGACGCCCCAGGCGCCCTGTTCAACGGCACGTTTGTAGGCAAAAGCCGCATCCTTGACGCGAAAGGCAATGGCGCAAATGGAAGGTCCGTGCACGCGCGCAAAGCTTTGTGCAAATGAGCCGGGTTCGGCGTTCAGGATGAAGTTGATGTCGCCCTGTTTGTACAACAGCACGTTCTTGGAGCGATGCCTGGCGACCGCAACAAAACCCATGCGCTCGAAGAGCTGGCCCATCGCAACGGGATCCGGTGCGGCAAATTCGATGAATTCAAAGCCATCGGTTCCCATCGGGTTGTCCCACGTCTGAAACTGCGATCCCATGCACTGCTCCTGCGCCATTGCTTGATTGAACAACCCGAAATTTTGCATTTGACAATGCGCAATCATGCCGCAAAATTGTCCAAGAAATCGGCAATCGGTGGTGCATAATTGCGCAATTGAAACGCATTCGAGCATCAAAACAATGGATCGTACGGATTTGCGCATTTTGGAGACACTGCAGGCCGAAGGCCGCCTGTCCAATATCGAACTGGCCGAGAAAGTGTCGCTATCGGCTTCGCCGTGCCTGCGCCGCGTGCGTGCGCTGGAAGAGGAAGGCATCATCGAGAGTTATGCCGCGCTGTTGAACCCGGAAAAGCTGGGGCTTGGCCTTACCGTGCACCTCGATGTGGCATTGGACAAACGGGATGCCAAGGCGCGTGACAGGCTCAAGGCGGCCGTGCAGACCTGGAGCGAAGTGACATGGTGTCACTCGTTGTCGGGCGAAATGGACTACACCATGCAGGTGGTCATGCCGGACCTCAAACACTACACCTCGTTTTTGATGGACCGGGTGCTGACCCTGCCCGGCGTCATCAATGTCAAGTCAAGTTTCGTGCTGGAGAAAGTCAAGGAAACGACAGTGTTGCCGCTGACCTACATGGTGGGTTGATTTTTGAAGCATCCGGTTGCCTAGTGCCGTGGGACCTAGTACAACAAGGACGTCAATTACGGAAAACCAATTGCGACATTGAGGCCATCCGGCCTATGGGTGAGGACGACTTCTCTTCCCTTTTCGACCTGTTGCCCATCGGCGCCTACCGATCGACTGCAGACGGGAAACAATTGCGCGCCAATTCCGCGCTGGTTCGACTCAATGGCTACGACAGCGAAGCCGAGATGCTGGCTGCGGTCAACGACATCGCGGTGGAGTGGTACGTCCAACCCGGTCGACGGGAGGCTTTTCGCGCGGAGATGCACTCGCGCGGTTTTGTATCCGGGTTTGTGTCGGAGATATTCCGCCACAAGACCCGCGAGCGCATCTGGATTCGCGAACACGCACATGCCGTCACTGACGCTTCGGGGGCGATCCGCTACTACGAAGGTACGGTCGAGGATATTTCTGCGCAGCGCGGCGTGGAAGCTGAAGTGGGGGCTTCCGAGCGCCGTTTTCGCGCACTGACTGAAAAAGCCCAGGTCATTACGCTGGTCTGTGATGTGGCGGGCCGCATCAGTTACGCGAGTCAGGCAACACAGGCGATTCTTGGCCGTGATTGCGCGACCCTGCTACAGACGACGGTATTCGATCTCATTCATCCGGAGGATCGAGCGACGGACCAGGCAGAGTTCCGCCTGGTCGCTTCGCGGACCAATTCAGGCGTTGAAACCGTGTCAAGATTTCGCCATGCGGATGGCTCCTGGCGCTACCTTGCCTCGCTTGGCAACAACGCGCTGGCCGACGAAGCGGTACGCGGCATTGTGGTCAATCTTCGCGACGTAACCGAGGCTCACATGGCGCAGCAGCGCCTGAACGAGGCGGCGAACATTGATGCGCTGACAGCACTGCCGAACCGGTTTGCCTTTGAAGCAGCCACAACGCAGGCCATTGCCGACGCACGTACGACGGGACATCACGTCGCGCTCTACTTTATCGACCTTGATCATTTCAAGCTGGTCAACGACTCGCTCGGACATCCAGCGGGGGACCGCCTCCTGCGAGCGATCGCACGGCGACTGCGGGATGCGGTTCCTGCTGAAGCCATCGTTGCCCGTCTGGGCGGAGACGAGTTCGCGATGCTCGATCCCGCCGCCGGCTCAATGACGGAAGTTCATTCGCTTGCGCGTCAGGTGCTGCAGACGCTGTCATCACCGTTGTTGCTGGATGACATTTCATTCCAGACCAGCGCCAGCATTGGGGTCAGTGTGTTTCCTGCGCATGGTGACAGCTTCGCGAGTTTGCTCAAGAATGCCGATCTCGCCATGTTTCAGGCGAAATCCGAGCAGCGTGATGCCTATCGCGTCTTCGATGCAGGGCTCGCGAAAAATGCAGAGACGAGAACTGCGTTGATGGCTGATTTGCGCTTCGCACTCAATGCCCGCCAGTTTGAAGTGTTCTATCAGCCACAGGTAAGCCTGCGCGACGGCACGCTGACCGGACTTGAAGCGCTCGTTCGATGGCGTCATCCCAAGCGGGGGCTGGTGGAACCGGCGGCCTTCATTCCGCTTGCCGAAGAGCTGGGGCTCATTGGCCGCATCGGACAACTGGTCATCGAGCAGGCGCTGACGCAGGCGTCACAGTGGCGATCACGGTTTGGCCTCACATTTACCCTCGCACTGAATGTGTCGGCATTACAGTTGCGTGACCCCGCATTTATTGAATACCTGAGGGACCAGCTTCTGGCTTGCGACGCAAGTCCGGCATGGGTGGAAATCGAAATTACCGAAAGCGCCCTGGTGCAATCCATCGAGAACGCACTGGGTGCGCTCAATACGCTGCGCGCAATGGGCGTGCGCGTAGTGATTGATGATCTGGGCGTTGCCTATTCAGCGCTTTCCTACCTCAAGCGATTTCAGGTCGATGGCATCAAGCTGGATCGCGGGTTTGTCGCCGGGGTTCCCGACAGCGCGGTGGATTCCGCCATTACCCGCTCCATCATCGCGCTTGCCGGCAGCCTCAAGCTGCGGCTCGTCGCCGAGGGCGTTGAGCGCGAATCGCAGCGCCACTATCTGTTGCAGCACGGCTGCCACGAGGCACAGGGGTATCTGTTTTCACGTCCATTGTGTGGCGCGGAAATGGAGGCGTTGCTAGCCGATCCTGGGCGCGGTCATGGTGAACCGGTGCAATTGTCCGCCGTGGAAGCGTCTCTGTCCTGACAGCGCGGTTGTTGTGTCTATGCTGTTGGCATATGCTTAATGGGATGTGCATGGCGCTGTTTATCAGTTGAGGCTGAAATCGGTCGTGCAATTAAGATCAAGTACCGCGCTAGCGCGCCTCCTACAAGACCGGTTTGTCCCGTTTGAATGCATGAATGTGTCCCTGCG